>NZ_JAAFZF010000059.1:0-15801 GCF_010614825.1 Neobacillus sedimentimangrovi | reverse complement strand
TGAATGGAAAGCTTATGAATGGGGGAACAGTCGTAAAGGTTATTGGCGAATCTCAAAAAGTCCCATATTACACAGAACCCTTGGAAACTCCTATTGGAGTAACCAAGGGCTTAAAAGTCTACAGAAACGTTATGAATTCTTGCGTCATTTATCTTGATTGAACCGCCGTATACGGAACCGTACGTACGGTGGTGTGAGAGGACGGGGGTTAATCACCCCCTCCTACTCGATTGGAAAAATCCTGTTAACGTGTCTCTGTATTTCGCATACATATAAAATGTAGGATTGACCGTTAGGAGGTAGATGATATGGCAAATAAAAAGAGCCAGGGACCATTACTTTTTATAAATCAGCCATTTTTAAGGCCACCAGCAAATAAAATGCAGGAAGTGTTTAGAAGCAAGCAAGTAAATTTTCCATCTATTAATGAAGATAACAGTAATGAAGAATGGAAGAAGAAACAAGTAGAAAAATCCGAACATTCGGGTGATGTTGAAAATATGAAAACAGCAAACAGTGACTTATCTAATAAAGATACGTCTGCTTTAAAACCTGCGCAAAGATTCCCTACGTTAAATCGAGTAAAGCCTTTCAAGGAGATGAATGTTCATGAAAGGTTGGAATATTTAAAGAATTTCCCGAAGGCACTTCCTCCTGTTCTTTGCGTGTTTTATACGGCAGAACAAAAACATTTGGGTTTTTTAAAAGAATATGAAGAAGACAAGGTAACCATTCAATTTCAAAATAATACAACCCAAACATTCTCTGCGGCAGAAATCTTAAATGTCGTGATGATCGGAATAAGAAGATAACAAAACAAAAAGGCCAGCCGATTAACCGACTGGCTGTTTTGTTTAATCGCAAATATCTAGGAACACATCTGCAATACATTGAATTGCACAGAAGCAGCTTAAATCTACTGTTACACAATCATTTGTTGGCATGAAGGCATTTACTTGACAAACAGCATTTAAGTCAATGCAGCAAGTGTCTGAATTAAATAGCGGTACAGGCTCAAATTGATTGCCGCCTTTGTGATGTTTGCCATGTCCGCCATGACTGCTTTGACCGCCTGTAGACATTACCCCTGGAATTAAAACGCGAAGTGTTGCACAGCAATTGTCAAATACTTCTTCCACTCGGAAAAAGATTGAAACACATCCATCTGCTGGATCTTCCGCAGTGAAGAAAGCATGGAATGGAGTGCCATCTTTTGTTTTTAGAACAAATACGCGTGTATCAACTTTATCTAATGTTGGAGCAAGTGAACCGAGCGGCTCATTAAAACAGCTGGTACATGGTCTGCATTCATTCACAGCATTATCTTGGATATCTTTTATCGCTCGAACGACTTGGCATACGCAATTATCCTTGTCGTGATCATGACGAGATTTCCCACAACCCATTAATATTTTCCTCCTTAATCCTTAATGTATCTTACATTACTAACATATTTTAGTACTACCTTTTGGGTTACGGACAATTGCCTTATTTAACAAAATTAGGCGGAATCATATAAGAAAGGGACCGATGTTAAAATGAATATTACATTTATTAATTTACTAATTCTCTCCTTGGCAAGTTTTAGGCTCACGAGATTGATTGTTTTTGACAAAATTACTGAATTTCTCCGTAAGCCTTTTTTTGATGAAGTTATAGAGGAGAATTCTGGTGAGGTAGAGATTTATTACACGCCAAAACAGAGGGGTTGGAAGCGATTTGTAGGGGAGCTTTTGAGCTGTTATTGGTGTACAGGGATATGGAGTGCTGTCGGAATTGTGGGAATGTATTATCTATCACCTGTCTTTTTTACACCTGTAATCTTAATATTAGCCATTGCAGGAGCTGCGTCTATTTTGGAGACCATTATTCAGTTTTTTTTAGAAAAATAAGATTTTCGCTCAGACAGTTTGTTGAATTTGACATACCTTAATTAGTAGCTATGCAATTAAGGAAAAGGGAGAGGAAAAGGTGAAGAAATATTTTCATGGAGCGGAAGTTATTAAGATGAAAAAGTCTTCAAAGAAAAAAAAGAAAAAGGGATGCGGCTGCGGCCAAAAAAAGCATAGATAAGGATGAAAAGGGGCTGTCCGGAAAGTGGTATTTCAGCCGAAATCTTTATAAAAGCCAAACCCAAGAATGCTGTTAAATCAACATTCTTGGGTTTTTAATTTGGGTTCATTTTTCTCTTAAATGGACTTTTTAGACAGCCCCTTTTTATTTTTTGGAATCAACCAATTAATGACTCATAATTTCTTTGTTTGCCGAAAAAAATAAAAGGTAGAAAAATAAACTTTGCAAAAGGGAAGGAACCATAAAATGCTCAATAACTTTCGTGTGATTATATTTATGTCTTGTATATTTTTACTTACTGCCTGTGGTGTAAATCAACAAACTAAAGATAGCCAGCTGACCCTAATGAAAACAACGAATCCAACTCCATTTGTAACCGACCAACATAAAAGTAACAATCTCGTTAAAAAAATTGAGAAAGACGTCAGCTCCTTTCCGCAAATTTACGATGTTGCTGTAGTAAAAGGAAAAAAAGATATACTGGTCGTTTATAAGGTAAAGCATTTACACCGATTGAAAATGAAAAAAATCGAAAATGACCTTAAAGCGAAGCTAGAAAAGAAATATCCAAAAGAAAACTTTACAGTTTCAAGTGATTATAAAATTTTTCTTGAAACAGTAAGGCTTAATGAGAAGGTGAAATCAAAAGATATTAGCGAAAAAGATGCTGAAAAGCGCTTTAAGGAAATCGTTAAGCTGACAAAAGATATGAAGTAGAAAGGAAGTATACAGATGGCAAGTAAACAAAAAAATATGACACCTGAGCAGCAAAAATATCAGCAGTTACAGCAAAAACATGAAAAACAAAGGCCGGTATTAAAGAATTGTATTAGAGCATTTTTTGTTGGTGGATTGATATGTGTTATTGGTCAAGCCATCAGTTATTTTTATATATATTTTTTTAATTTTACGGAACAAAATGTAGGAAATCCAACGGTTGCGACAATGGTATTTTTATCTATGATTTTAACTGGTTTTGGAGTATATGATCGACTTGGACAGTTTGCTGGGGCTGGGAGTGCAGTACCTGTAACTGGATTCGGGAATGCAGTTATTTCAGCGGCAATTGAACATAGGACGGAAGGGTTTGTTTTAGGAGTAGGCGGGAACATGTTTAAGCTTGCAGGCTCTGTATTGCTCTTTGGAGTGTTCGCTGCTTTTGTAGTTGCCCTTATTCGAACTCTTCTAAGTATGTGGGGGGGATTGTAATTGTTAAAAGGACATCAATCATGGGTCTTTGAAAACCACCCGATGATTACTGCAACAGGAGTGACGGGCGGTCCGTTCGAAGCAAATGGGAAGCTGGCTAAAGATTTCGATCTTTTGTTTGAGGATTTATGGATCGGACAAGATTCATATGAGAAAGCGCATCGGGTGTTGTTCGAAGAGGCAATCAAAATTACTTTAAAGAAGGCGAACATTCAAAAAGAACAAGTACAGTTTCTTTTTGCAGGTGATTTAATTAATCAAATTACTCCTTCAAGTTTTTCAGCAAGAACTATGAAGATTCCATACTTTGGACTATTCGGGGCTTGCTCAACCTCTATGGAAGGCTTGGCACTAGCCTCCTTCGTTGTTAATCATCAGGGGGCAAATTTTGTATTAACTGGAGCATCAAGCCATAATGCAGCAGTGGAAAAGCAGTTTCGCTATCCAACGGAATATGGTAGCCAGAAGCCACCAACTGCTCAATGGACAGTGACAGGTGCGGGCGTTGCACTGGTTCAGAAAAATGATCCCTCACAAAAACATCCTGTTATTACCTCAGCAACGATTGGAAGGGTTATCGATATGGGGTTATCTGATCCATTTAATATGGGAGGGGCAATGGCACCTGCAGCAGCAGATACCATTCAGGCACATTTTCGTGATCTTGGATTAGAACCTTCCTATTATGACCTTATTATTACTGGCGATTTAGGGAGAATAGGTCATGATACTGCTTTTGAGCTCATTAATAAAAGTGGCCTTCAATTGGAACGTAGGCAATTTCAGGATTGCGGCCTTCTTATTTATAAAGAAGATCAGCCTGTACAATCTGGTGCAAGTGGCGCAGGCTGTTCAGCCACTGTATTATATGGACATTTATTAAATGAAATGAAAAAAGGTAAGTATCAAAGAATTTTGGTTGTTGCTACAGGTGCTTTATTGTCGCCACTTACTTTCCAACAAAATGAGACCATACCTTGTATTGCACATGCGGTAGCAATAGAAATGAAAGACTAAAAGGAGAGATGAAGTGTGTTAGCAATGTTTTTCTGGGCTTTTGTAATTGGTGGAAGCATCTGTGTAATTGGCCAGCTATTATTTGATGTGGCAAAGCTTACACCTGGACATACGTTAAGCTTATTAGTTGTAGCAGGAGCAGTGTTAGCTGGGTTCGGATTATATGACCCGCTCGTCAGTTTTGCAGGAGCGGGAGCAACGATTCCGATTACGAGTTTTGGTAATTCGTTGGTAAATGGAGCTCTCCAGGATGCAAGAAATCATGGGTTGATTGGTGTGTTGACTGGAATGTTCCAAGTTACAAGTTCCGGGGTATCGGCAGCTATTATTTTTGGCTTTCTAGGGGCACTTTTGTTCAAACCAAAGGGCTAAATAAGTTTTTTCACTTTACAATTGACGTGCCTATACACTTCTTTTAGTGGTTTCATATGTTATTAATGAGATTACTAAAGAGAGGTGAATGATGCTATGTGGTGCGGCTATGGTGGCTACGGCTACGGTGGTGGTTATGGCAATAGTTTTGTATTAATCGTCGTACTATTCATTCTATTGATTATTGTAGGAGCTAGCTTTTATTAATATTTAGCATGCCTATCAAGAAGGGTTGGCCAAAAATAGGCCAGCCCTTCTTAGCTTTTACTTATCACCATTTTATTGCTCCTTCATACAATAAAGTAGTTTATGAAGGAGTGTGAGAACTAAGAATGGATAATGGTTTCTTTAAAAACATCGAAAATAGAACTGGTGTAAATATGAAGGATATATTTGAACTAGCCAATTCTTTACAAAATGCAAACTTTAAGGATGAAAAAACAGTCCGTGGTGTAATTAGAAAAGTTTCTAGACTTGCCAATAAACCAGTAAGCAAGCAATTAGAAGATCAACTCGTAAAAACAATTATTAAGGATGGCAAAAAGCTCGATTTTAATACCATTTCAAATATGATGAATAAAAGATAAAAATGATGGCCGATTCCCATTGATGGAAATTGGCTCCTTTTTGTTGGAAGTTTCTTTAAGAATATTGTCACACTGTCTGTCAATCTTTCCTTCAATGCTTTGAAAAGTGAATGGTGTGGGAAGATATAAGTGAACTAGAAAAAGACTTGATTTGATCATAAAAACGCTTCTAATTTTGATTATTGTACGTGCCTTATCCTAACAACACTAACAGGTGAGGCAACGGAAAAATCTTAGTTAATAAAAAAGCACTTGCCGTTTTATGTTACGAGCAAGTGCTTTACAATTTAAAGATGCTTGACCATTGTTTTGTGAGGGATTCCAGCATCGAGAAATTCGTCAGAAACAACTTCATATCCTAATCCAGCATAGAATGGAATTGCATGTGTTTGTGCATTGAGTTTTAGTTTTTGAAACCCTTTCTCGCGTGCATAGGATTCAATAGCGTTCATAATAGCCTTTCCAGCCCCGAGTTTTCTGGCTTCTTTTAGCACACAGATACGCTCTACTTTTCCGTAATCATCAACCTGACGGAAACGGCCAGCCCCTATTGGAGAGCCTTCGTGATACATAACAAAATGTGCCGCTTCCTCCTCAAACTGATCGATTTCCTCTTCAACAGGAACATTTTGTTCCTCAACAAAAACCATTTTTCTTATTGAAAAAGCATCTTCAAGTTCTTTTTGATTCTCAACAAGCTTTACCGTCACGTTAAATTATTCCTTTCCTAGGCGAAATGTTTCATAAACCGTCCAAGAGCCATTTTCTAATTGATAAAGAAGATGGAAGCGATCGATCGTTTCCTCAAAATCAATAGTTGTCATTCTCAGTGACCCATAGACATCAGAGTGTTCATCATTGGATAACTTTTGTCCAATTGTAATATGCGGAACAAAAGCATATTCTGAGTTTTGGTCACTAAATTCTTTGTTAATTTCCTTTTGCAAATCAATCAGTTCTTTTGTAGGCTCTACTTTAAAATATATCACATTATTAACTGGAAAAAACGAACTGACTTTCAAGGTTCTGAGTGTGAAGGGGCTTGTATTACTTGCAATTTGCCGCAATTTATCTGCAAATCCTTTTGCTTCTTCCTCTGTTGCTTCAAAAGCATTTTTTAATGTAAGGTGCGGTGGGATTAATGCATAATGCGGATCATAGCGCTTACGAAAGGAATTAGCATAATCTTGAAGCTTTTTGGATGGAAAAACAACAACACCAAATTTCATAGACTTACCTCCTATAAATAAAAGTTCAATTATTTTCCATGGTTAAGACATGAATAGTAGAAACGGTAAATGGCTTTCTAATTATTATAACAAATTTTCTAAATATAATAAATAATAAGATAGTCTTAAGAGAACATCTGTTTTAGTGCGCGTCTTAAATCCGGCTGCCAGTAGGTCCATGTATGATTGCCATTGAATTCTTCATAAAAATATGTAAATGGTTTAGAAGATAGAATTTTGGAAAGCTCACGATTTGGATTCAGAAAATCGCTTATTTTTCCATCAGTCATTTTTACTTCTGTTTCTTGCTGTCCAATCACATGATAGATTTCTAAAATTGGCGTATCTGAAAAACTGGATACTAAATTTAACACTTGGGAATCAACATAAGGAGATTGCATAATTACTTTTCCAAAAGTGTGCGGGTATTGAATCGCAGTCATTAACGAGACTGTAGCCGCAAGGGAATCACCTATTAGCGCCCTGGTTATTCCCATTTGATAGGTTGGGTACTTCTGATCAAGAAATGGAACTAATTCATGGGCTAAAAAACGAATATATTGTTGATTTTGATCTCCATTAGGGTGATATTTTCTTCTTCTGTCTTTAACTGTCTTGTATGGTATCCCAACAATGATTAAATTTTCAATTTCTTTTTTATACAGAAACTCATCTGCTAAACGTCCGATTCTTCCTAGTTGAAAATAGTCTCGCCCGTCTTGTGCTATTAGTAAGGAGTATTTGTATAGTGGTGAAAAGTTTGCTGGCAGGTAAATCAAAAGCTGCATTTCTTCATTAAGCTCTTGGCTAAAAAAAGTAAGTTCATGGATTGTGCCTTTTGGATATTCCATTTTGAAAAATCCCCCTGTAGTTCGTATCGTACATATGAATTTTAACATAATGATGGAGAAATTGCAGAAGTAGATGAAGCATATAGGGGGGTGAGTTAGTGGAGATAATGGTTCATTGAATGGGTTTCGGATATGGGCATGATTGATAAAATATTTTCACGTTTAAATGAGCGGAACTGCTTCCTTAGTAAGCAGTAAGCATAAATGTATTCATCATTTACCTCTTTGATAATAAGTTTGCGCTGAGTGATTTCTTTGTTATTAGCCAGGTAAATCATGTCTAACGGAATTTTTTCTTCCATTGATCGTATGAAGAGTCCATTCATCTGCAATCCTCCTTTCTTATTATTTATATTATAACCAATCATATGTTCTTTATTCGATAAAAAAGAATGGTTATTCGTTTATTTTTAGTAAAAAACATATTGACATTTTTAGAACTGTTATTATAATTAAATTTGTAGTTTGATAAATTGATCTGTTAGCTCAGTTGGGAGAGCGCAACCTTGACAGGGTTGAGGTCGGGGGTTCGAACCCCTCACAGGTCATTTAAGAAAACCCTTGATTTTTCAAGGGTTTTTTATTTTTAGCTTCTGTTAAATCTTAATGTTGATTTTTTATAAAAATTAGAGGAGACCCCATTTATCAAGGGTTTCCTCGTTCTTTATTTAACCTATTTATTGAACGTGTTCTACTCCGTTTTCCACATATGATTCTAAAATAACTTTATTTTTACTTTTGTAATAATAATACGTTTTATCATCATTTTTTAGTTTGATGCTAACCATCCAATTCTTATCTCCTTGTAAATTTGCAATAAATGGTTTGCTGGAAATAATGTCATTCTTTGAAATGTTCTTTTCTGTTGTTAGATACTTAGTTACACTTTGCTCAACACTTGACTTTTTATATTGAATATAGCTAAATCCCATTCCAATGAAAATTAATAAAATTAGTTTTCTTCATTTAAAACCTCCTAAGATAAAAGTTATTTACATTAAATGTTAGTTTAATAAGGATTACGCATTAACTTTTGACAATCTTAAACTATCATATGTATCTGTCATTTCAAACCAGAACAACATCGATTAATCCTTGTTGTATATGATCGAGCATTAACTTTAAGTAAGGCCGATTCGTATCCTTCGCGGACTTGCTTTCATCAACATAAAACTTATAGTCTGTCCAGTCTTGTGATATGCAGTAGGCTTTTAGTTTTTCACGTTGGGCTGAAATAGAAAAATCTTCTCTTACTTGTTCTTCTGTACTTACCCTAATATAAATTCCAACTGTCACAAATTACACCTCGTTGAAACGTATGTTCGGTTTCGAGTGTAAAATTTTTTCTGGTTTTCCCAGGAGTTTTTATAAATAAATTGCAAATAAAGCCGCTAATACGGCCATAATAAAGTAATCGCTGCTATCCATTTTCGTACCGTTTTTAACAAAACATTCAAAGCCCAATTCAATTTTGTCCCATCCACCGTCTTTGTAACAAATTTTTTTCCGATATTGTAATACAAAACCTTAAATAAAGAGAATGCAACTGAACAGAGCAGAAAGAGCAAAATAAACTTACCCAAAAAATAAGCATCATGCTGGTCACTCCCAAATCGTTGAATTCTTCAACTAACACCTCAATTTTACAAAATATGTTTATATTAGAAAAGAAGACGTTTGTAGCATTTTTGGTCAAGAGGAAGAGGACTTACCTCATTTTCATACCGACAACATCCTCAAATTTAATGAGGTTAGTGTCTCCTTTTAAATCCATAACATGGAACAGCTTGCGCAGCTGGTTTATGTAATGGATATGGCCCTCTATGTGAATGATCTCCCCGGTTTCGGGTCCGTTAAGCATTGGCAGCGACTTAAATACAGAAAACTGAACTGGATGATTAAACTCCATTGCTTCACTTATGACCATTTCCATATCTTCGATCTGAGACATGTCAAGAACAGGCCTTTATAATTTGTTCTGGTTGCTTTCTAACTCGCGAAGCAGGCTGACATGCTCCGGCAGCATCATAGCTGTTCATTTGATTGATCCCCGATCTTTCAAGTTGTCATCTTTCATGGTGTACATCTCCTTTGAGATGATTACACAAGAACATTTGTTCTATTTTCAACAAGAAAAATAACCCATCAAAGATAAAGCCCTCTCCTAAGAGAAGGCTTTTTATTTTGGTGGGCGAATTTCAATCAAAATAGAATTTTTATTAAGTTGGATTTTAAGTGTAAGTTTACAAACATTATTGGAGGTTGTGTAATTTGGATTAGCCTCCTTGAGAGCAGCTTCTGAAGTCTCTTCTTAAAAATTTAAAATATCCAGTAATTTATACACTGCGAGAGTCCCTGTACTTGACATATTCATAACTTTTTCATTATCAACAGTGGTGTATACGCGAAGGTCAATACTTGCAAGCTCTTTATCTTTATTATGTATGCTTGATAAGATATAACCTTTATGCTTTTCATCATTATCAGCTTCTTTGGCTAAAATGTGAACATAGCTCCCACCATCAATCTTGAAAAAGTCCTCATCATTTTGAAGGTGGGAAGGGATTTTTTTCTTACTGTCATGATACCATTATCAATTTGTTTATTATATTCATCAATAAATTTATTTAGAGTAAAACCAAAATCGCTCTTTGCTTCGGCGGGTTTCTGTTTTTTCTTCAGCTGTAGCTGTTTGGTTGTCCGTTTTATTTTGTGGTGCACTGCTGTATCCTGCTAACACCAAAAATAAAACCGGCAATATCTTTTTCAATCCCCCTCTTGTTTTAAAACGAACATTTACATTTTAAAACAATAGAGGGAGCGTTTCCAACATGTGTTTGTGTATCTTCTTCGGTTGATGATTATGATACACCAAGCTAAAGAAATTTTTAAAAAGCAGAAAAAAATTGTAACGTTCTTTTGATTAACGCCGTTTAACCTTAGAGCCGTCAATTTTTTAGGGTATATGTAAACTTTACATGTTTATAATTAAATACAAATTTCTAGCAGTGTTCATTGTATGAATGGGGCAGGTTTAAGAATGGTGTATATATATTAAAAAAGGCTACAGACATTTCAGTAGCTTTTTTTAATATGTTTCATAGATAATGATGCCTGTCAGGGATGAATCATAATCTCCTAAAGATTTAACTAGACTAAAAATAATCGAAAGATAAAATTTATATTTTCGTATTGATCAGTCGTTCCATTTCCCTTGACACATTACAGTTTTATAAAAAAGTGACTATTTTCACATCCACTATTATTATGATTAGTTATATTTAGTTATAATTCGTTATAAATAAATTGGAGATGGATAAGGAATGATGAAAAGGAAAAACTCGAATTATTTATTCTATTTGTTTATATTGCTTTTACTAATTATGTCTGGTTGTTCCTCCAATGATAAAGTGAGTGAACCAGAAGAGCAAAAACAACAAGCTGTTGAGGAGGAAGTAGAGTTAACAGTATCTGCAGCGGCAAGTTTACAAAACGCATTAAATGAAATAAAAGAAAAGTACACAAAAGAACATCCAAATGTAAAAATAAATTATAATTTTGGGGCATCAGGAGCCCTTCAACAACAAATCTCTCAAGGTGCTCCTGTGGATCTTTTTCTCTCTGCTGCAGAGGACAAATTTGACCTCTTAGTAGATCAAGGGTTGATTGATAAGAAAAAGTGTATTGATCTTGTTGGAAATGAAATTGTAGTAGTAGTACCAAAAGAAGCTACTCTAGGCATTAAAACATTTAAAGATTTGACTAAAGCGGAGAAGATATCTATTGGTACTCCTAAGTCTGTACCAGCAGGAAAATATGCAAAAGAAACATTAGAAAAATTGGATGTATGGCCTGTTGTAGAAGGAAAAGTCGTCTATGCGAAGGATGTACGTCAAGTTCTAACTTATGTTGAAACAAACAATGTTGATGCAGGGATCGTCTATAAAACGGATGCTTTCATTTCAGATAAGGTAGAGATTGTTGCAACGGCAGATAAGGATTCTCATTCGCCAATTATTTATCCATTAGGGGTAATAAAGAATAGTTCCCATGCAAAAGAAGCTCAACAATTCTATGAGTACCTTCATAGCGAAACATCGATAAACATATTAGAAAAGTATGGATTTAAAAAGTTAAACTAAAAAATGGCTACAGTCTCTTAACTTAAAAAAGAAGTCCTAAAATGAGGAAAATAATATTTTGTCTCATTTTGGGGCATTTTTTTTGATCATTGTTGCGATAAAATATTTAGCTCACACATTGCTTTTTCCAATCATTCTTGAACTTTCCTCGTTAATTACAGATGTGAAAAATCAAACAATTAATGAAACTTTTTCCAATTGGAATCGTATATTGAACTGTATGATTCATTTTGGAATATAGGGGGGTAACTTATGGAAGTACAGACAGAATTAAAGAAAGAGAATCCTAGTTTGATAGGGATGTTTACAAGCCCAGGTGAACAGTTTGAAAGAATTAAAGGCAATCCGAAAATATGGGTGCCTCTATTGATCGTATCCATTCTTTACGGAATTGGTTCCACACTAATGGGATTGTCAATGGATGTTGGAACATTAATTGATCAAGGTGTTCCGGAAGATCAGGCAGAGTTTCTAATTGGTTTTACCAAGATATCCACTGCCATCACTGGCATCTTCATACCTATTATTGGAGTGTTAATTAGCAGTGCTATTTATTTACTAGTGGCAAAGATTGCGGGGGTATCTGTAACTTTTAAACAATTATTTTCAATGAATACGTTTATTATGGTTATCAGCGGATTAGGGCTGGTCTTGAATATGGCAATTATTTATTTGATTAATGGGAATCCTGAAATTTTTATTACTAGTTTAGCAGGTGTATTCAATCAAGAGAAAACAGGATTATTAAGCTCCATTGAAATATTTGGAATATGGTCAACTATTTTAACAGCCATTGGACTTCATAAAACAGCAAATTTTTCAAAAGGACTCGCATGGACAATTGCAATTATTTTCTTTCTTATCGGCTTGGGCTTTGGGCAAATTGGATCAATGTTTAATGGAATAGCGCAGTAATTATCTGATACCGTCCATTTGAATGAATCAAAAATTGCGTGAATGGAAAGGAGAAAAGGGAGGAGGGCACTTCTAATAAATGCAGGGAGTGCCTTGCCTTAAAAAAATGAAAAAGAAAATATGGATTGCTGTTGGAGTTATTAGTTTAATTATTCTCACAGTTTCGGTCAGCGTATATCGGCAGGTATTTGCAAAAGGTCCCTCTGTAAAAACCACCAAAATGATTTATGAAGAAATTTCTGAGAAGTTGATGGTTCCGGGTACCGTAAAACTACAGGAGGAACAAGTTATCTACACCTCGCCAGAAAAGGGAGAGGTAAAGGAATTGTTTGTTCAAGAAGGACAGTCAGTAAAATCAGGAACTGTTCTTGCGAAACTTGAAAATCCTCAGCTTGATTTAGAAATCGAGCAAAATAAATTGGCCATTGAAACGGCGAAATTGAAAATCAGTCAAATGGATAAGCAAATCAAACAACTAAAGGATAAGGAAAAAACACTAATTGAACAGGTAGGTAAGAAAGAAGCGAAAAAACAGCTTGATCCCGAATTTGATCGTTTAGAAATGGAAAAGGAATTGGCTAATCTTGACCTCAAACAAGCGAATCTGCAAAAGGACATGTTAGCAAAGCGCCTAAGTGAATTAGAGATTAAGAGCACGATCGATGGAGTTGTTTTAACTATAAACAAACAAGTTGTAGCATCGGGACATTTAGCAAATAGTGAGCCATTGATACATATTGGAAAAATGGATGGAATGATCGTAACGGGGCTTCTTTCGGAATATGACACATTAAAGGTTCAAGCGGGGCAAAAGGTTCATTTAAGATCTGATGCACTGACAGAACAAGAGTGGCAAGGTGAGATTTCTAACATTGGCATCCTACCAGAAAAAACATCTCAAACGGGGATGACAAACGAAACTCAGGCTGTTCAATATCCAATAACTGTAAAGATTAATGGAGAATTAAAAGATTTGAAGCCTGGTTTTCAGGTCATAATGGAAATTGAAACGGAAAAGAAAACGGCAGCGGTTCTTCCAATAGATGCCATTCATGACGATGGAAATGGTTCATATGTTTTTCTTGTAAAAGATGGAGTAATTCGAAAGCAAAAGGTGAAGACAGGTGTTGCTTCCGGCCAAAAGATTGAAATCCTTGAAGGGGTTACTGCTAAAGACCGTGTAGTAGTGGAGGGGCCTGATAAGATGAAGGATGGGATGGAAGTGACAGTCAAATGATTCAATTACAATCCATCAAGAAGTCCTTTTTGATTGGCAAGGAAAAAATTAATGTATTAAACGACATTAATTTAACCATAGAAGACGGAGAATTCGTTGCGATAATGGGTCCATCCGGTTCAGGAAAGTCTACCTTAATGAACATTATCGGATGTTTGGATAAACCAAGTTCTGGTTATTACTTTCTTGCTGGGGATGATGTTTCCAATTATAACGATAAAGAGCTAGCAAAAGTACGAAATGAATCAATTGGTTTTGTTTTCCAGCAATTTCATCTTCTCCCACGTTTAACGGCTTTGAAAAATGTGGAATTACCGATGATTTATGCAGGAGTATCCAAACAGGATAGGCGAGAGAGAGCGGTGGAGGCACTGGAGAAAGTAGGACTCTCTGATCGAATGGATCATTTACCTAATGCACTTTCTGGTGGACAAAAGCAGCGTGTTGCTATAGCAAGAGCGATAGTAAACAAACCAAAACTGGTTTTGGCAGATGAACCGACAGGGGCACTTGACACGAAAACAAGTATATCCATTATGGAGCAATTTAGGGAACTTAATGAGGAAGGTGTAACAATCGTTGTAGTTACGCACGAGCCTGAGATCGCTGAATTTGCGGACAGAACCATTATGGTCCGAGACGGTATGATTCAGTCTTCGAATTTTGAAAGGAGACTGTAATCATGAGTTTTATGGAAAACCTTATAATGGCATTAAGCTCGTTAAAAGCTCATAAAATGCGAAGTATTTTAACAATGCTTGGAATTATTATCGGAGTCGGTGCCGTAATTGTCGTTGTAGCGATTGGGCAAGGCGGGGAAGCCATGCTGAAATCTCAGATAACAGGCCCGGGAAATACGGTTGAAATTTTTTATCAGCCTTCGGATGAAGAATTGCGAGCCAATCCTAATATATTGCTTCAGGCACCATTTACTCAGAAGGATATCCGTGCACTAGAACAGATCCCCGAAATTAAAAGAGTTGTAGCATCAGGAACGAAAGCGTCAACTGCAAGGATTCAAAAAAAATCGGAGGAAGTTGCAGTAACGGGTATTAATCAAGCATTTCTACAATTGAATGAATTGAATACAGCAAATGGAAGGAATTTCTCCACGGCCGACTTTTTAGGAGCTAGACGGGTTGGTTTAATAAGCGATAAATTAAAAAATGAGTTATTTAAAGAAAAAAATCCCATTGGAAGTATTATTATGGTTGCCAATCAGCCTGTAGAAATTATTGGTGTTCTTGAAAAACCAACCGGTCTTTTTGCGTTTGGGTCAATGGAGATTTACTTGCCATTTCAAACATGGAAAATTATTTTTGGAAGCAGCGATTTTACACAGGTAACTCTTCAAGCCTATTCAGCAGAACAATTACAGACAGCAGGGAAAAAAGCGGCTAACCTTTTGAACAAAATGCATAATACGGAAAATTCCTATCAAGTAATCAATATGGAAGAAATTGCTCAAGGAATTGGCCAAGTTACAAGAATTATGACTTTAATTATTGGAAGTATTGCAGGAATTTCTTTGTTTGTTGGTGGAATTGGTGTAATGAATATTATGCTAGTATCTGTGACAGAGCGGACAAGAGAAATTGGGATTCGGATGGCACTTGGGGCAACAAGAGGGCAAGTGCTAATTCAATTCTTAATTGAGTCAATGACATTAACATTAATTGGTGGAATCATTGGCATATTTTTAGGATGGGGAACAGCTTCATTGATAAGCTTTTTCGCTGGATGGCCGTCTTTGGTTTCCTGGCAAGTGGTTTTGGGCGGAGTCCTGTTTTCAATGGCCATAGGCATCGTGTTTGGGATTTTGCCTGCCAATAAAGCTTCAAAGATGAATCCAATTGATTCCTTACGATATGAATAGAATTATATTTCTCGTTGTTCCAGCAATTAGAAAGGGTTGATTCTTTAATTGAATCAACTCCTTTTTTGATGTGCGCCCGGCATGGGTGTAATCTATAGGGTGAAAGTCCCGATCTGCGAAGGCAGAAGTAGCAGTTAGCTTAACGCAAGGGTGTCCGTGGTGACGCGGAATCTGAAGGAAGCGAGCGGCAAACTTCCGGTCTGAGGAACACGAACTTCATATGAGGCTAGGTATCACTGGGTGAGTTTGCATGACAAAACAAAGCCCTTTCTGCCGAAGGTGATACAGAGTAA
>NZ_JAAFZF010000058.1:0-15876 GCF_010614825.1 Neobacillus sedimentimangrovi | reverse complement strand
TGAATGGAAAGCTTATGAATGGGGGAACAGTCGTAAAGGTTATTGGCGAATCTCAAAAAGTCCCATATTACACAGAACCCTTGGAAACTCCTATTGGAGTAACCAAGGGCTTAAAAGTCTACAGAAACGTTATGAATTCTTGCGTCATTTATCTTGATTGAACCGCCGTATACGGAACCGTACGTACGGTGGTGTGAGAGGACGGGGGTTAATCACCCCCTCCTACTCGATTAGATTAGAAAGCATATTGTTATTGTGGCCCAAAATGATTAAACTATTAAAAATTCACATTTCATTCAAAAAACATTAAGATAATGGGAAAGGATAAAATGAAATTGTATTTAGGTTTTATTTAGATTATTGAACTGATACATGGTATTATCGTATAGTTATAGTAGCTAGTCATAAATAAAGAGGTCCAAGGGGTGTTACTTAAATGTTAAAGGTACAAGAAATTCGTGAATTGATAAAATTAGTTGACCAATCAAGTATTGATGAATTTGTATATGAAAATGAAGGTTCGAAAATTCAAATGAAAAAAAATGGAGGGGTTACTCAAACACTCGTTCAGCCTGTTGTTCAGCCGACAGTTACACCAACACCAGCTGCTATTCAAACAACTCCGTCTCCGGCAGCTTCCCCAGTTAACGAAGTAGAAACAAAGCAGGAAGCACCGAAGAAAGAAGAAGTTTCCGTTGCAGACTCAGCTAATTTACATAAAATTACTTCACCAATGGTTGGAACATTTTATTCTGCACCAAGCCCAGATGCAGAAGATTATGTCAAACCGGGTTCTAAGGTAACAAAAGATTCGATTGTTTGTATTGTAGAAGCGATGAAATTATTTAATGAGATTGAAGCTGAAGTTAATGGCGAAATTGTGGAAGTTCTAGTCAAAAATGGACAATTAGTTGAATACGGGCAGCCATTATTTTTAGTAAAGCCTGAATAAGGAGCGTAACTGGATGTTGAAAAAACTGTTAATTGCAAACAGAGGAGAAATTGCAGTAAGGATCATTCGTGCCTGCCGTGAGATGGGGATTGAATCTGTGGCAGTTTATTCCGAAGCAGACCGCGATGCCCTTCATGTTCAACTGGCTGATGAAGCTTATTGTATTGGTCCTACACCATCAAAGGATAGTTATTTAAATATTACTAATATTATCAGCATTGCAAAGCTAACTGGATGTGATGCAATCCATCCTGGTTATGGCTTCTTGGCAGAAAACGCTGATTTTGCAGAGTTATGTAGAGAATGTAATATTACATTTATTGGCCCTAGTCCTGAAGCAATTACAAAAATGGGTACAAAAGATATTGCCAGAGAGACGATGCGGGAAGCAGGGGTTCCAATTGTTCCAGGTTCTACAGGAATTATTAATGATATTGATGAAGCTTTAGAGCTTGTTAAAAAGATCGAATACCCTGTCATTATTAAGGCGACAGCAGGCGGAGGCGGTAAAGGTATCCGCGTGGCCAGAGATGAGCAAGAATTAATAAAAGGTATTAATATAACCCAACAGGAGGCTGCGACCGCTTTTGGAAATCCTGGCGTTTATATTGAAAAATATATTGAAGATTTTCGTCATGTTGAAATCCAGATTCTTGCGGATAATTACGGCAATACCATTCATTTAGGTGAAAGAGATTGTTCGATTCAGCGCAGACTCCAGAAACTGTTAGAGGAAACTCCTTCACCAGCCCTAGATGGCGAAATTAGAGCAGAAATGGGAGAAGCTGCGGTTAAAGCGGCAAAAGCCGTTAATTATTCAGGTGCTGGTACAGTGGAATTTATCTATGATTATCGTAATCGAAAGTTTTATTTTATGGAAATGAATACAAGGATTCAGGTAGAGCACCCTGTAACAGAAATGGTTACCGGAGTGGATCTCATTAAAGAGCAAATTCGGATTGCTAACGGTGAAAAATTATCCTTAACCCAGGCAGATGTGACATTTAATGGATGGTCGATTGAGTGCAGAATTAATGCAGAAAATCCGGAAAAGAACTTTATGCCTTCTCCAGGAAAAATCAACATGTATTTACCGCCTGGTGGACTGGGAGTTCGTGTCGATTCAGCTGCATACCCTGGATATACAATACCGCCTTATTATGATTCCATGATCGCAAAGGTTATAACGTACGGTAGTACAAGGGAAGAAGCTATTGCTAGAATGAAACGAGCTTTAAGTGAGTTTGTAGTTGAAGGTATTCATACAACGATTCCATTCCATTTAAAGCTTCTCGAACATGAAAAATTCGTAGAAGGTCAATTTAATACGAAGTTTCTTGAGATGTATGATGTAATGAAACCAGTATAATCAAAATGGAGGTGTAAGTTGATGAATGAAATGAATATTTTAGAAATGGAACAAGGGAATAATGGGCTCGGAAAAATAGAAATTGCACCTGAAGTAATTGAAGTAATAGCCGGCATTGCAGCCTCTGAGGTGGAAGGCGTTGCAGGTATGCGTGGAAATTTTGCTGCAGGAGTTGTAGAGCGTTTAGGAAAAAAGAATCATGGTAAAGGTGTAAAAGTTGAGCTTACTGAAACAGGAATAAAAATTGACGTATATTGTTTGATGAAATTCGGCATTTCCATCCCATCTGTTGCTGGAAAAATTCAAGAAAACATTCGTCAAGCATTACTTAATATGACTGCATTAGAACCAGAGGAAGTAAATATTCATGTGGTTGGAGTTCAGTTTGAAACCGTGAAACAAGAAACGGTAATTGAAGAGGAAGTATAGAACAAAAAAGCCAAAGGAATTACTCCTTTGGTTTTTCTGTTTATTTTCATCAATTCTTGGAATTCTTGAGTGCGAATCATTTTTACTTATGCTATTATCTTTTTATGTGTAAGCTAAAATGATTATTAAAAATAATAGTATATAAATTATTTAATTTCTCTAAAGGAGTTAAAGGCATAATGAAAAGAAGAACAGCTAGGGAAAAGGCATTACAAGCCCTTTTTCAAATTGATGTCGCAGGAAGCGAACCAAAAGCAGCAATTGAACATGTTTTGGAAGAGGAGGCAGGAGATGATTATTTATCCAGACTTGTTTTAGGTGTAGTGGAACATAGAAGTGAAATTGATCAATTGATTGCTGACAATCTTGAAAAATGGACCCTTGACCGGTTAGCAACTGTCGATCGAAATATTTTAAGAATGGCTGTCTATGAATTAAAGTTTTTACATGATGAAGTTCCAGAAAAGGTTATTTTGGATGAGGCAATAGAAATTGCCAAAAAATTTGGTGATGACCAATCAAACAAATTTGTGAATGCAATACTCTCAAAGGTGAAACAAAAACTTCATAAGGAATAGAATCATTAAAAAACTAGGGGAGGACATGTAAGATGACCGCTGTAATCATTAACGGAAAAGAAATTGCTGAAAAGAAAAAACAGGAAATTGCTGAAGAAGTAAAAAGACTAAAGAGTCAAGGAGTAACTCCTGGTTTGGCTGTTATTCTCGTTGGTAATAATCATGCATCACGAACTTATGTAACAAATAAACAAAAAACATGCCAAGAACTTGGGATGAATTCTGTGTTAATCGAGATGCCTGAAGAAGTCTCAGAGGATGAATTGCTTTCAAGAATTGAAGAATTAAATCATGATCCCCAAATTCATGGCATTTTGGTTCAGCTCCCTCTGCCAGCACATATTAATGAAACTAAAGTAATAGAGTCTATTTCACCGAATAAAGATGTTGATGGATTTCATCCGATAAATATAGGACGGATGATGACTGGACAGAATACGTTCTTGCCTTGTACACCTTATGGAATTATGGTTCTTTTAGAAGAAACTGGAATATCTATAGAAGGAAAGCATGTGGTAGTAGTTGGAAGAAGTAATATTGTTGGTAAGCCGGCTGGCCAGTTATTTCTCAATCAACATGCAACAGTAACTTATTGTCATTCCCGCACAAAAGATTTAAAGGTACATACCAAACAAGCTGATATTCTTGTGGCAGCTGTTGGAATACCAAATTTTATTACGGCAGACCATGTGAAAGAAGGAGCCATCGTAATAGATGTGGGTATTAATCGTAACGAAGCTGGAAAGCTATGCGGAGATGTTGCCTTTGATGAGGTAAGTAAAAAAGCGAGCTACATTACTCCTGTACCAAAAGGAGTAGGTCCAATGACAATCACTATGTTGATGTACAATACCCTTAAATCAGCGGCTGAAAGTATTAATCGCTAAATGAAAAATTGCCCTTATCTTTTATAAAAAGTATCATCCTGACGAAAGGATTGGCGCTATTTTGGATAAGGGCAATTTTATTCTAACGGTCCGAAGAGGAGTAACTATGCAGGAACAAAGGTATTTATCTGTTAGTGCTTTAACTAAATACATAAAGAGAAAGTTTGATGCGGATCCGCATTTACGCGATATACATGTCCGAGGAGAAATATCTAATTTTAAACAACATTCCAGCGGTCATATGTATTTTACCTTAAAGGATGAGAAGGCACGAATTCTAGCTGTTATGTTTGCTAGCCATTCAAGAACGATGAAGTTTTTTCCCGAAAATGGAATGAAGGTGATTGTTAAGGGAGAAATTACCGTTTACGAATCGAGTGGACAATATCAAATATATATTAAAGAAATGCAACCCGATGGTATTGGTGAATTATTTCTCGCTTATGAACAATTAAAAAAACGATTAGATGAGGAAGGTCTTTTTGCACCTGAAGCAAAAAAAACTCTCCCTTTATATCCTAAAACGATCGGTGTCATCACTTCCCCGACTGGTGCAGCTATTAGAGATATTATTACAACGATTAAAAGGCGGTACCCAATTGGAAACATCCTCGTTTTCCCTGTACTTGTACAAGGTGAAAATGCAGCTCCTTCCATTGTAAATGCGATTGAAAAGGCAAATAATATCGGGGATATAGATGTATTGATTGTAGGGCGTGGTGGTGGTTCAATTGAGGAATTATGGGCATTTAATGAGGAGATAGTCGCTCGTGCTATTTATGCCTCTACAATTCCCATTATTTCTGCAGTTGGTCATGAGACAGATTTTACAATTGCTGATTTTGTTGCCGATATGAGAGCCCCTACTCCTACGGGAGCAGCTGAACTTGCAGTTCCTCATATTGAGGAACTGATGGAACGGGTCCTGCAGAGACAAACCCGGTTACTAAGAGCCATGCAGGAAAAATTTAGGTATGAAAAAGAAAGGTTTAACCGAGTTCAAAAGTCTCCTATTTTTCGCTATCCAGAGCGTCTTTATGAACAAAAGCTTGAGCATTTGGATAAACTGACAGAAGCTATAAATCGAGGAACCATTCGTTTATTTAAGATTAAAAAAGAGAGTCAAATGCTTCTACATAAGCGTCTTGAAAGAAATCATCCAAAAAAAGTATTTAGCGAATCTAAGCATAATTTTGAACGGAAACAAAAAGAGATAAACAAGGCTTTATTGCAAGTTCTTTCAAAAAAGAAATCAGATTTTGAGCGAATGATTACAACCTTACAGGCACTAAGCCCTTTAAAGATTATGGAGAGAGGGTACAGTTTAGCCTATACAAAAGATAATCATCTTGTTAAAAGTATAGATCAAGTCAAAGTATCGGATAATGTTAAGATTCAGCTGGCGGATGGAAGTCTATTTTGTAAAGTGGAGAAAATAAAGGAGAGCGACAAAAGTGACGAATGAAAAAAATATAACATTCGAAGAGGCAATGGCGAAGCTTGAACAAATTGTTGAAAAGTTGGAAGAGGGAGACATTCCTCTTGAGGAGGCAATAATTTATTATAAGGAAGGGATGGAGCTTTCCAAGCTTTGCCATGACAAATTAAAAAGTGCCGAAAAGCAGTTGACACAAATAATAACGGAGGATGGACGCAAGGAAGTTTTCTCAATCAATGAGGAGGAATAGTTTTGAAGCTCAAGAAATTAAATATATTTGCTGCAGAATATAAACAGCTACTTGAACACGAATTGCGTCATTTGATTGAAAAGCTTAATGCTCCTGCCATTCTTAAGGAATCGATGATGTATTCTCTTGAAGCAGGAGGTAAGCGTATTCGCCCATTATTGCTATTCGCAGCCTTAGATGCATTTGGCGTTAACCCTAGAAATGGCTTGCTTGCTGCGTGTGCGATCGAGATGGTCCATACATATTCTTTAATCCATGATGATTTGCCTAGTATGGATAATGACGATCTTAGAAGAGGAAAACCAACCAATCATAAAGTATTTGGGGATGCAATTGCAACACTTGCAGGTGATGCTTTATTAACATATAGCTTTGAGGTGATGAGTAGCATCCCGGATGAAATTGCATCTCCAGAAATTAAGTTGAAATTGGTCTTAGAAATGGCAAAAGCAGCTGGTTCAGAAGGAATGGTTGGTGGACAAGTTGCAGATATGGAAGGAGAAGGAAAATCTTTAAATTTGGAGGAATTGGAGTATATCCATATCCACAAAACAGGAAAACTCTTAGAATTTAGCGTATTGGCTGGTGCCATTTTAGCAGGAGCTGATCAGAAACAATTAGATTGTCTTTCTGCTTTTGCTTATCATCTCGGGTTGGCATTTCAAATACAAGATGATATTTTAGATTTAATTGGAAATCAACAATTGATTGGCAAACCTGTTGGTAGTGATACAGTCAATCTTAAAAGTACATATCCAAAATTATTAACGTTAGAAGGGGCAAAGGCTGCTTTGGAACATCAAATTGAACAGGCAAAGATCCATTTACAGAAATCTGGATTATCCACGAACCTGCTCCTAGAAATAACGGATTTAATCGCGTCACGTGACCGTTAGTATACAGCTATTTGAGGCAGAGAAATTAGTATGTTATAATTTTAATCAATGTATAAAAGTAGACAATGCCGTTATCACTGTCGTGTTAGCGGCTCTTTTTTAAGAAGTGAGTCCTCATTTAAGAAATGAGAAATACAACAGCTTAGGTAAGATAGAAAAAGCATGAAAGTGAGTGGTCCATAAATGGATCTATTAAAAATTAAAGACCCATCCTTTTTACAGGGTCTGTCTATTAAAGAGCTGGAATCTTTAAGTAAAGAAATTCGCCAATTCCTTATTGAAAAGCTGTCTGTAACTGGAGGTCATATAGGACCGAATTTAGGAGTGGTTGAATTAACGATTGCATTACATAAATGCTTTAACAGTCCTAAGGATAAGATAATATGGGATGTTGGCCACCAATCATATGTTCATAAGATACTAACAGGACGTGCATGCGAGTTTGATACTTTAAGGCAATACAAAGGCCTATGCGGATTTCCTAAAATGGCAGAGAGTGAGCATGATGTTTGGGAAACCGGTCATAGCTCCACATCTCTTTCTGCAGCGATGGGTATGGCCATTGCCAGAGATTTAAAAAAGGAAAATTATTTTGTCGTCCCTGTAATTGGTGATGGTGCTTTAACTGGCGGAATGGCTTTAGAGGCACTTAATCATATTGGACATGAAAAAAAAGATATGATTGTTATTCTTAATGATAATGAAATGTCGATTGCTCCGAATGTAGGAGCTTTGCATAATATTCTAGGACAGTTGCGTACGGCTGGTAAATACCAATGGGTAAAAGATGAATTGGAATTCTTATTAAAGAAAATACCGGCTGTAGGTGGTAAATTAGCTGCCACCGCTGAACGGGTTAAGGATAGTCTTAAATATTTATTTGTATCTGGGATGTTTTTTGAAGAATTAGGTTTTACCTATTTGGGACCCGTTGATGGGCATAATTTCGAGGATTTGTTTGAGAATATCGCCTATGCGAAAAAGACTGAAGGGCCAATCCTCCTCCATGTCATTACTAAGAAAGGGAAAGGTTTTCATCCTGCTGAATCGGATAAAACAGGTACTTGGCATGGTACAGGCCCTTATAAAATGGATACTGGTGATTTTGTTAAACCAAATAAAAAGCAGCCGCCTGCATGGAGTAGTCTAGTAAGTGAAACTGTTCGTAGACTTGCACGGGATGATGAACGAATTGTGGCGATTACACCTGCTATGCCGGTTGGCTCTAAACTAGAAGGGTTTGCGAGTGAGTTTCCTGACCGTATGTATGATGTGGGGATAGCTGAACAACATGCAGCCACAATGGCAGCAGGATTGGCGACACAAAATATGAAGCCATATTTGGCCATTTACTCCACATTTTTGCAACGTGCGTATGATCAGGTAGTCCATGATATTGCCCGGCAAAATCTAAATGTATTTATTGGGATAGACCGAGCTGGACTTGTTGGAGCAGATGGGGAAACTCATCAAGGAGTATTTGATATTGCATTCTTAAGACATATTCCTAATATCATCTTAATGATGCCAAAAGATGAAAACGAAGGTCAGCATATGGTCTATACGGCATTAAATTATGATGATGGTCCAATTGCAATGAGGTTCCCTCGGGGGAATGGGGTTGGTGTACCTTTAGATAAAGAATTACAGAACATTCCTATCGGAACTTGGGAAGTACTAAGAGAAGGAGAGGATGCTGCCATTCTCACCTTTGGTACTACCATTCCAATGGCTATGAAAGCGGCAGAGCAACTTGAAAAACTGGGCATATCTGTTAAAGTTGTAAATGCCCGTTTTATAAAACCGATGGATGAAATTATGTTGACTAGTTTATTGGATGAAAATATGCCAATCTTAACGATTGAAGAAGCGGTCTTGCAAGGAGGATTTGGGAGCTATGTATTAGAGTATGCCCATTCTAAAGGGTATTATCAGGTTCAAATTGATAGAATGGGTATACCAGACAAATTTATTGAACATGGAGATGTCTCTTCATTGTTAGAAGAAATTGGATTAACAACCGAAGAAGTAGTTAAAAGGGTTTCGGTACTTGCAAGAAAAAAACAAAAAAGGGCTTAAACTGATGAAAACGAAAGAGCGTTTAGATGTATTATTAGTTGAAAGAGGATTATTTGAAACAAGGGAAAAAGCAAAACGAGCAGTCATGGCTGGAATCGTATATACAGGTGAACAAAGGTTGGATAAACCCGGTGAAAAAGTAAAAATTGATATCCCGATCAATGTAAAAGGTAATGTTATGCCCTATGTAAGCAGGGGAGGATTGAAGCTTGAAAAGGCACTAAAAGTGTTTGATGTCAATGTGATGGATAAAGTGGTCATTGATATTGGTGCCTCAACAGGTGGATTTACGGATTGTGCCCTCCAAAATGGAGCAAAAAAATCTTACGCATTGGATGTGGGGTATAATCAATTAGCCTGGAAGCTACGTCAAGATAAACGAGTTGTTGTGATGGAACGAACCAACTTCCGTTATGTAACACCCGCTGATCTAACCGATGAAATGCCTAATTTCGCTACAATCGATGTTTCTTTTATTTCATTGACACTAATTTTACCTGTATTAAAAAATTTGCTTGTTCCTGGAAGTGACATTATTGCTCTAGTAAAGCCTCAATTTGAAGCAGGAAGAGAGCAGGTAGGAAAAAAAGGAATAGTCCGAGATGAAAAAGTTCATCTTCAAGTAATTGAAAAAATTATTGATTTTTCCATTCAGCAAGGATATACAGTAGCAAATTTATCTTATTCTCCTATAACCGGGGGAGATGGAAATATCGAATTTTTACTGCATCTGAAATGGGAAGGAGAACGGGATAAAGGGGGATATGAATTACCTGTTGATCCTTCACAAATCGTAAAAGACGCACATAAAGAATTTCGAACAAAACAACAATAAAAAGGATAAGCCAGGGTGCTTATCCTTTTTATTTTAGATATGAGGTGAATTTTTGACATCTAGAATGGTATTATATTCGAACACGGATGTACGAATAAAACAATCATCTGACTTTTAGAGTCGCAATATGTTAAGGTGCCTATCCTATTTAATGTATATATATGTATTTTTATAAAAGAATTCATTGTACAAACCTTTAAAAATCGGCTAACATATGGGTAGAAGTGCTCATTAATAATTGAGGATTTTAGGAGTGAAAAAATGAATAAAGGACAGCGCCATATTAAAATAAGAGAGATTATAGCCAGTAATGATATAGAAACACAAGATGAATTGGTAGATGAACTAAAAAATGCGGGCTATAATGTCACTCAAGCTACCGTTTCAAGAGATATAAAAGAATTGCATCTTGTTAAAGTGCCATTAAGTGATGGAAGATACAAATACAGTCTTCCAGCCGACCAAAGGTTTAACCCATTACAAAAATTAAAAAGAGCCTTAGTTGATGCATTTATTCGTATTGATTCTGCAGGAAATTTACTCGTTATGAAATGCCTGCCTGGAAATGCTATGGCCATAGGGGCATTAATTGACAATTTGGACTGGGATGAAATTTTAGGAACGATTTGCGGAGATGATACTATACTTATAATTTGTCGTACACCAGAACATGCCGAAGGAATTTCAAAAAGATTTCTTGATATGCTTTAATTGGGGGAGTTCTTCTTGTTAGCAGAATTATCGATAAAAAATTTCGCCATTATTGAAAAGCTTTCTATCTCATTTGATAAAGGGCTAACTGTTTTAACTGGAGAAACAGGAGCGGGGAAATCAATTATTATTGATGCGATTCATTTACTGGTAGGTGGGCGAGGATCTTCCGAATTTGTCCGCCACGGCGAGGAAAAAGCGGAGATTGAAGGTTTGTTTCAAATTGACGATCTTCAACACCCAGTATATGCAAAAGCATTAGAATTCGGTATTGATATTGAGGAAGGCATGGTCATTTTGCGCCGTGATATCTCTCGAACAGGAAAAAGTGTGTGCCGTATTAATGGAAAGTTGGTTACCATTTCCACTCTTCGAGAAATTGGTGCAGTTCTTGTTGATATCCATGGCCAGCATGAGCATCAAGAATTAATGGATGAAACGAAACATTTACCACTCCTTGATCAATTTGGAGGAGAAGAAATCACTTCTTCACTTGAGGTATATCAGGAACTTTTTCGCAAATACGAGCAAACGCGCCAAAAGCTTAAGGCGTTAAGTGAAAATGACCAGCAAATGGCTCATCGGTTGGATTTAATTTTATTTCAATTTAACGAAATCCAAAAAGCTAATTTAAAGCTGGACGAAGATGAAGAATTAATGAGTGAAAAAAGAAAATTGGTGAATTTTGAAAAACTCTTCGAGGCTTTTCAATTAAGTTATTCTGCATTAAATGGTGAACAAAAAGGGTTAGATTGGCTTGGAATGGCAATGGGCCATTTAGAAAATGCTGCCTCTCTGGACTCCACATACAAAGACTTATATGAGGCTGTTTCCAATTGTTATTATCAATTGGAGGATGCAGGCCGGGCAATTAGAAATGAAATGGAAGTATTGGAATTTGATCCAGAACGATTAAATGAAATCGAAGATCGTTTAAATGAAATAAACCAATTAAAACGAAAATATGGAAAGACAATACATGAAATATTAGAATATGCTGCAAAAATTGAAGAGGAAATCGAAACACTTCAAAATAAAGAAACATTTATTGGAGAATTAGAAAAGGAGTTATCTTCCATAGAAAAAGACCTAGCTCTCGAGGCAAAACAATTAACAGAGCTTCGTCAAAAATGGGCAAGGAAGTTAACAGAGCTCATACATAAAGAATTAAAAGATCTATATATGGAAAAAACTATTTTTGAAATTCGTTTTGAGACTGATTTACATCATTTTTCAAAAACAGGTTCAGATTATGTGGAATTTTATATTTCAACTAATCCTGGTGAACCATTAAAGCCATTGTCAAAGGTGGCTTCTGGTGGGGAGTTATCCCGTATTATGCTCGCACTAAAAAGCATCTTTTCTAAACATCAAGGAGTCACATCAATAATTTTTGATGAAGTCGATACGGGTGTTAGTGGAAGAGTGGCTCAAGCAATTGCTGAAAAAATTTATAAAGTAGCGAATAATTCACAAGTATTATGTATTTCCCATTTACCACAGGTCGCAGCTATGGCAGATAATCATTTATTTATTTCAAAGAATATTAAAGATGGCAGAACGACAACATCTGTTAGAAAATTACAAGAGGATGAGAAAATTAAAGAAATTGGACGGATGATTTCTGGTGCTGAAATTACCGATTTAACTAGGCAGCATGCTAGTGAATTATTACAATTAGCTGTAAAATATAAAAAATCTTGAAAAGCTACCCAACTTGGGTAGCTTTTTTATATTGTACGAAGTTATAAATGGTTGTCAAGGAGGCAAAATTATAATTGTAGCCATTTGTAATGTAGAACAAGAAGCGAGGAGAGTGAAGAGTTTGAAATTGGAAATTATTAGAAAAACTATTGGTGGAATTCTCCTTGTTTCATTAGTTAGCCTAATTTTTTTTCAGCCCATGAGGCAGTTTTTTTGTCTACCTAAAAGTATAACTGTTTTTGAAGGACAGGAATATACCTTTAAAGTAGCTGCTCCGGTTTCAGCTGCTTTAGTTTCTAAAGATTCAACAATTTCACTTGAACAGGATAAAAATTCAGTTACATTAAATGCATCAGAACAAGGCAAAGATGAGATGATATTAGAATTTGCCGGAATCCCCGTCAAAAAAGTGGATGTCAATGTACTTAAAGATTTCCGAGTTATTCCAGGTGGCCAGTCTATAGGTGTAAAATTAAATACAGTAGGAGTGCTAGTTGTTGGTCACCATTTAGTGAATACGGAAGAAGGAAAAAAATCTCCTGGAGAATTGGCAGGCATTAAAGTCGGGGATATTATTACCGAAATAAATGGAAATAAGATTGAAAAAATGACAGATGTCGCATCTTATGTTCAGGAAGCGGGTAAAGATGGAAAACCGTTAGATTTGGTTATAAGCCGTGATAGTGGGAAATTCAAAACTAAATTAACCCCATTAAAGGAAAAAGGGGAAGAAAACTACAAACTTGGTTTATATATAAGGGATTCAGCAGCAGGGATTGGTACCATGACATTTTACCATCCACAATCAAGAAAATATGGAGCTTTAGGACATGTTATTTCTGACATGGATACAAAGCAGCCAATTGTAGTGGAAGACGGTCAAATTGTTCGCTCAACCGTCACTTCCATTGAAAAAGGAAGTAACGGTGACCCTGGTGAAAAATTGGCCCGATTTTCAAATGATCGTGAAATAGTTGGAAATATAAAAAAGAACAGTCCGTTTGGAATTTTTGGCGAGTTAAAGAAAGAGTTAAAAAATGGGATATTGGATAAACCATTACCGATTGCTTTATCTCATCAAGTGAAAGAAGGGCCAGCAAAAATATTAACAGTGGTTAATAATGACAAGGTTGAAGAATTTAATGTAGAAATAGTAAGTACCATTCCACAAAAATTTCCAGCTACTAAGGGAATGGTTATTAAAGTAACGGATCCTAGACTTTTGGAAAAAACTGGTGGAATAGTCCAAGGAATGAGTGGTAGTCCGATTATTCAAAATGGAAAACTTATTGGTGCGGTGACCCATGTATTTGTAAATGATCCAACCTCAGGCTATGGTGTTCACATTGAGTGGATGCTTAATGAGGCCGGAATTAACATATATGAAACACCAAAAAATAAAGCAAGTTAAAGAAATGAGCAAAATAGGATAAATTCCCCTATTTTGCTTCTTTTTTTTATAATGGATATTTAACAAAAAGAGTAAAAAATTAGGATAATAGCGTATTTCGTCGAAAAAACGAGAAATACGAAGAAAAGATAAGATAATATTACTAATTTGAGAAAAATTAAAAAATGAAAGGAATTTTTGTTGCATTGTCGAATTTCTTATTTAGAATAGAATTAGAAGATAAAGGTTATGGAAAACAGAGTTTATGATATGTTGAGGAGGAACCGGAGTTGAAGAAAATTAAAGTTTGTGTCGTGGACGACAATAGAGAATTAGTTAGTATGTTAGAGGATTATATTGCTTCTCAAGACGATATGGAGGTAGTAGGAATAGCCCATAATGGACAGGAATGTTTGAATTTATTAAGTTCAACTGATCCAGATGTCCTTGTATTAGATATTATTATGCCGCATCTTGATGGGCTGGCAGTACTTGAAAGGCTTCGAGATATGAAAAAGGGAGTTCTTCCAAATGTAATCATGCTTACAGCTTTTGGGCAGGAAGATGTTACGAAAAAAGCTGTAGAGCTTGGGGCATCCTATTTTATCCTCAAACCATTTGACATGGAGAATCTAGGAAATCATATTCGTCAAGTAAGCGGCAGCAGAACTGCTTTTTCTTCTCGGAAAGCTCCAGCATCAAGTTATCGTCCTCAGGCTGAATCAAAACCCAAGAATCTGGATGCAAGCATTACAAGTATCATTCATGAAATCGGAGTTCCTGCACATATTAAGGGGTATTTATATTTACGTGAAGCTATTGCAATGGTGTTCAATGATATTGAGCTTCTTGGTTCAATCACGAAAGTATTATACCCGGATATTGCCAAAAAATATAACACAACTGCCAGTCGTGTAGAAAGGGCAATTCGACACGCTATTGAAGTTGCCTGGAGCCGTGGTAACATTGATTCTATTTCTTCTTTATTTGGATATACAGTAAGTATGTCTAAAGCAAAGCCAACAAATTCAGAATTTATCGCGATGGTAGCAGACAAACTTCGCTTGGAGCATAAGGCTTCTTGAAAGAAATGATTATAAAAAAGTCTCAGCAATGAGGCTTTTTTATATAACAAGAACGTATATACTCCATATTGAGTTATGTCTAGTACAATCGTCTCCGCATCTCGAGTCCTTCGCTCTCAGTATTAATATTAGTCGACATCGAATTGCCTTCGTCTCTTTATGTTTCCTTTATCTTTAGTTATAGCGCATCGCAAGGAAGGTTGCGGCAACACTAACATTTACTACCGAATAGTGATCATTTTTTAGAATAATTCGCCGCTACCAGGGCGAATGCGCTTTTTCTGATTTGTTTTTTGATTTTGTTTTACCAATTACATCAACTTTGAATAAAAATATGGAATGCATATAGATCAGCTACTTTAGAGATCCATTTTGACTTACTTTCACATTTTAAATTAGGGTGTGAGAAAATGACGCAAATTTTTGCTCACCGTGGCTATTCCTCTGCTTATCCGGAAAATACGATGAGTGCATTTGTTGCAGCAGAAAAAGCTGGGGCGGACGGCATTGAATTGGATGTACAGTTAACAAAAGATGGTGAAGTGGTCGTTATCCATGACGAAAAAGTGGACCGGACAACCAATGGAATTGGATTTGTTAAAGACTTATTTTATAAGGAATTACGTCAACTCAATACCAATAAAAAAGGAGGGAGAAAAGAACCTATACCTGCTTTAAAAGAAGTTCTCGAATGGATGTCATCGAATCAGCTAATATGTAATATTGAATTTAAAAATAACCGATTTCCTTATGATGGTATGGAAGAAAAGGTCATTCATCTCGTAAGAAAATTTCATTTAGATAATCGGATTATTTTTTCCTCATTTAATCATTATAGCATTGTCCATTCATACCGCTTAGCACCAGAGATTGAAACAGCTCCTCTATTTTTAGAAGGCATCTTTATGCCTTGGGTTTATTGTCAATCAATCCGGGCAAAAGGACTCCATCCGAAGCATACCACCATTTCCGATCAAATTATCCAAAAAACGATGGAAAATGGCATTGCCGTACGACCTTATACAGTAAACCAGGAAAAAGATATGCATAGACTCTTTAATATTAAATGTACAACAATAATTACTGATGACCCAGTAAAAGCAATAAAAATTAGAAACCAATACAAAAAGAGACCTTAAAGGTCTCTCAGACTGTCGACAAAATCCTTTTTTAAAGGATTTTGTCGACATTTTTTGTATAATTATGTCATAGAATATCGAGGTGATATTGAAATGCTTACTAAAAATACACAAGTAAATCGAGATCAATTAGA
>NZ_JAAFZF010000057.1:0-16426 GCF_010614825.1 Neobacillus sedimentimangrovi | reverse complement strand
TATCTAGTTTTGAGGGAATGAACCTCAATTGAATAGGTCCGGTGGCAATGGCGAGAAGGTCACACCCGTTCCCATACCGAACACGGAAGTTAAGCTTCTCAGCGCCGATGGTAGTTGGGGCGAAAGCCTCTGTGAGAGTAGGACGCTGCCGGGCAAAAAAGAACAACCAAAATTGGTTGTTCTTTTTTTGTAAATAGCAAAATATCTTTTCGACTTCAAAAGGGGTTAGCATAAACGCACTAACACTGAGACACCAACGTTATTTGCCCTACGATCAGTTCACATCTAATTGTTTAAGTTACCTTTGTTTCTGTTGGAGTAATCGCCACAGGAAAGACGAGATAACATAGATATTTCTCGACCTAAGCGATAGCTTTTGAGAGGAGGGCATACAACGCCAAGTAGGTCTCTTGCGCTTTTCCAATTCTATTTTTTTGTTAAGAATTGATAGATTAAAAACGGACTCTTCTTCATTGTTATATGGAGAAATGAATGAATAAAAGGATAATCTCGGTTAGGCATCATTTTTGTCAGTTCACTCCACCACTCTGTTTCATAGCGAGCAATCATGCTTAAGTTATACAACAGTAAGTAATGGATAAGCAGCTCGGGAAAATGAAGATATTTACTTTTATTTAATGGCAGGGCCCAGAATTTTTCTTCCCAATTTAATTTGAATGGTGACCCTTCTGAAATCCATCCCTCTCTCCATTTTAATTGAAGAGCATCCTTTGTAAACTCCACCTTTCCGCTGAATTTTGAAGCAATAAATTCCTTAAAACGATTTTCCGTCATATGATAATGATCAAGGATTTCATTTGGAATGACTAGTTCTTCACCTGTCATTTTCAGAGGAAAATGGGTCTTTTTCCCTGAAAGTAAATAGAATAACTCATCAAGCTCTGGTATGAGCTGCAATAGTTCCTCCATCTGAATTTTTTCTCCCTCTAAATGTTTCATGTGAAACATTTTTTCTGACATAACCGGGAAAAGTCCGTTTTTTTGTAACTTAACTTCATCTTGGAAAAAAAGATAGTTTTGTTTTTTTCTTTTCCTTGTAGAAACTCCATGTGCCAATACGGCTGTTGTTTCCGGATAGGTAGGATCAGCAGTTAAAATACATGCTTTAATTAAGTGAACGAGACCATAAAAAAGCATAATCGGTTTAATGATAAGTGGTGCTTTTTCTGCTTGTTCATAGTAAATTTGTCCATGCTCCAGGTAATAAAGAAAGGCATAACAGTTTTCATAGCTTTTTTGTTCTGGATTGTCAATCTGTGCCTTTACATAGCAATTTTTTAGAAAATCTTGACAATATTCAGCTGAAAAATAACAGGAGAAACTCTCCCAGCCTTTATATGTAATTCGCACAATAAAATCACTCTTTTCAGAAAAATCTTACTTATTTTCTTCTCTTGACAGTATTTTATCCAATTGATAACCTACAAATAATATTTTTTATCGTGGAGGCCGTTAAAATGTGGGAGACTAAGTTTGTAAAAGAAGGATTAACATTTGATGATGTATTACTTATTCCCGGGAAATCTGAAGTATTGCCTAAGGATGTTAATTTACAGGTAGAACTGTCACCGGCTGTTAAGCTTAATATCCCTATTATTAGTGCCGGAATGGATACTGTTACAGAATCAGAAATGGCCATTGCTATGGCCCGTCAAGGTGGACTTGGAATTATCCATAAAAATATGTCCATTGAACAACAGGCAGAACAAGTAGAGAAGGTAAAACGTTCTGAAAGTGGAGTCATAACTGATCCATTCTTTTTGACACCTGAACATCAAGTGTTTGATGCAGAGCATTTGATGGGGAAATATCGTATTTCCGGTGTTCCGATTGTTAATAATGTTGAGGAGCAAAAGCTTGTAGGGATTATTACAAATAGGGATCTCCGTTTTATTCAAGATTATTCCTTTAAAATTTCTGATGTAATGACAAAGGAAAATTTAATTACGGCTCCGGTTGGGACAACACTGAAGGAAGCAGAAAAGATACTCCAGAAGCACAAAATTGAAAAATTACCTCTCGTAGATGAGAATGGTGTGTTAAAAGGGTTAATTACCATTAAGGATATTGAAAAAGTTATTGAGTTTCCTAATTCAGCCAAGGATGCACAAGGTCGTTTATTAGCTGGTGCAGCAGTTGGCGTTACAAAGGACACGATGAAACGCGTTGATATGCTTGTAAAGGCAAACGTGGATGCTATTGTAGTAGATACAGCACATGGTCATTCTAAAGGTGTTCTTGATACTGTTAGACAAATCCGAGAGGCATATCCAAACTTAACCATTATTGCGGGCAATGTGGCAACTGCTGAAGCAACAAAGGATTTAATCGCCGCTGGTGCTGATGTCGTAAAGGTTGGAATTGGACCTGGCTCCATCTGTACAACAAGGGTTGTTGCCGGTGTTGGTGTTCCACAAATTACGGCTATATATGATTGTGCAACAGAAGCAATGAAGCATGGAAAAACCATTATTGCTGATGGTGGAATTAAATATTCAGGAGATATTGTCAAGGCGTTAGCAGCTGGTGGACATGCAGTTATGCTTGGAAGCTTGCTTGCAGGAGTATCAGAAAGCCCTGGAGAAACAGAAATTTTCCAAGGCCGCCGCTTTAAGGTTTACCGCGGAATGGGCTCAGTCGGAGCAATGGAGAAAGGTTCTAAAGACCGTTATTTCCAAGAAGATAATAAAAAGTTTGTCCCAGAAGGTATTGAAGGACGACTTCCATATAAAGGACCATTGGCGGATACGATTTATCAATTAGTTGGTGGTTTACGAGCAGGCATGGGTTATTGCGGTACGAAAGACCTGGAAGAATTAAGGATGAAAGCACAATTCGTAAGAATGACAGGTGCTGGTTTAAGAGAAAGCCACCCGCATGATGTTCAAATTACAAAAGAAGCGCCAAACTATTCTATACAATAAGTTTTTAAAAGAGCAGATTTTAATTCTGCTCTTTTTTCTTTTTGGTGAAAAAGCCCTAGCTTAATAGGAAAAATAACAATAAGATGATTCCAACCTCTGTCTATGATTTGTAGTAGAGTTATGTTAAAATAACCAAAGTGTAATAAATGATGGAGGGCGTTATTGTGAGTAGTTTAAATTTTAGAAAATATATTGCCAGTGCTATGGCTATAATTCTATTTTTTAGCCTTTTTGCCGGAGTCGAAAAAGTTGAAGCGGCACCAGCCTTAAATATCAATGCAGACGGGGCAATATTAATTGATGCGGAAACAGGAAAAGTTTTATATGAAAAAAATGCTGACAGTGTCCTAGGCGTAGCCAGCATGACAAAAATGATGACGGAATACTTATTGCTTGATGCTATCAAACACAAAAAAGTGAAATGGAATCAAGAATATCATGTAAGTGACCTAGTATATAAAATCTCTCAAGATCGTTCCTTATCCAATGTACCATTGCGTAAGGACGGTAAATATACGGTACGGGAACTTTATGAGGCAATGGTTATTTATTCAGCTAACGGAGCAACAATTGCCATTGCTGAGATAATCGCTGGATCGGAAACGAATTTTGTAAAGATGATGAACGAAAAAGCCAAAAAGTTGGGGTTAAAGGATTTTAAATTTGTTAACTCAACAGGTTTAAATAATAAAGATTATCATGGAGGACATACCGAAGGAACTGGTGCTGAAGAAGAAAACGTGATGTCACCACGTGCGGTAGCAAAACTAGCTTTTCATCTAATTAATGAATATCCAGAAGTTTTAAAGACTGCTAGCATTCCAAGGAAAGTTTTCCGTGAAGGAACAGAAGACCGTATTGAAATGATAAACTGGAATGAGATGCTACCAACATTATTGTACAGCTATGAAGGAATTGATGGTTTAAAAACAGGTACAACGGATTTTGCCGGTTATTGTTTTACTGGGACAGCAAGCCGTGATGGCAAAAGGTTTATCACTGTTGTCCAAAACGCGGTAGATTCAAGTGGTAAAGGTAGCTATAAAGCTCGTTTTGATGAAACGAGAAAAATGATGGATTATGCTTTTAATAATACAACAAAGGAAGAAATGGTCCCTAAACATTTCCAAGTGAAGGGGAAAGAAACTCTTCCAGTATCGAAGGGTAAGGAAAAACAGGTAAAAATTCATACAAAATCAGCATTGAATATGATTATTGAAAATGGTGAAAAGGAAAACTATAAACCTGTATTAGTTCTTGATAAAAACAAAGTCAATAAAAAAGGTGAATTGACGGCTCCAATTAAAAAAGGGGAAAAGGTTGGATATATTAAGCTAGTGCCAAAGAATGGTGAGAAAATCACCTATTTAACAAAAGAAGGTCAAAAGAAGGCACAAGTAGATGTGGTTGCTGCTGAAAATGTAGAAAAAGCAAATTGGTTCATCCTTATGATAAGAGGAATTGGAAACTTCTTTGGCGATGTTTGGGATAGTATTTTCTCTACTATTAAAGGATGGTTCTAATAGTCAAAAGTGAAATATTGGAAGGATTCTTGTCTTGACAGGAATCCTTTTTTGTTGATTTAATAATTTTATGAAAAAAGTATTTCTATTAGAAAGATTAATAAAATAATAGAACTATTTTTTAATATGGTGAAGCCAAGGGGGATTATGGAAATGAGAACAGGTACTGACAGAGTAAAGCGCGGTATGGCAGAAATGCAAAAGGGCGGCGTCATTATGGACGTTGTGAATGCAGAACAGGCAAAGATTGCAGAGGAAGCGGGAGCCGTCGCTGTTATGGCTTTAGAGCGCGTTCCTTCTGATATTCGCGCAGCAGGTGGGGTAGCAAGAATGGCTGACCCGACTATTGTGGAAGAAGTTATGAACGCGGTTTCTATTCCTGTAATGGCTAAGGCTAGAATTGGTCATATTGTGGAAGCAAGAGTTCTTGAAGCTATGGGGGTAGACTATATCGATGAGAGTGAAGTATTGACCCCAGCTGATGAAGAATTCCATTTAAATAAAAAGGAATTTACGGTACCATTTGTTTGCGGTTGTCGTGACCTTGGCGAAGCAGCAAGAAGAATTGGCGAAGGTGCTTCTATGCTTCGGACAAAGGGAGAGCCAGGTACAGGCAACATTGTCGAAGCGGTTCGTCATATCCGTAAAGTAAATGCTCAAGTTCGTAAGGTTGTGTCAATGAGTGAGGATGAGCTCATGACAGAAGCGAAGCTGTTAGGCGCACCTTATGAGGTTCTACTTGAAATTAAACGACTTGGCCGCCTTCCAGTTGTAAATTTTGCGGCTGGTGGTGTTGCAACTCCTGCTGATGCAGCCTTAATGATGCAATTAGGTGCAGACGGTGTATTCGTAGGTTCTGGTATTTTCAAATCAGAAAATCCAGCAAAATTTGCACGTGCAATCGTTGAAGCGACAACTCATTACCAAGACTATGAATTAATTGCTGAGCTTTCAAAAGGGTTGGGCACACCAATGAAGGGAATTGAAATCCATACCCTTGCTCCTGAAGCACGTATGCAAGACAGAGGCTGGTAATAAGAAAAGTGGAAGCGTCTTATTTAAGGAGCCAAGATTAGCCAAGTGGATATTTAAGGTTAGCCTACTTGTTGGCTTGGCCGGGATCAAGTGCCTCTGGACGCAGGAGCTGGATAGAATTATCCTTACAAAAGGAATCGGCCAATGACGCCGATTTCTTTAATGAAAAGGGGGATTGTCATGACAAAAATTGGCGTTCTTGCATTGCAAGGTGCGGTCCGCGAGCATATCCAATCTTTAGAAGCATGCGGCGTTGAAGCAGTTGCAATTAAGCGAAAAGAAGAACTGCAAGAGGTTGATGGACTTATTCTGCCTGGCGGAGAAAGTACGACCATGCGCAGATTAATAGATAAATATGATTTCATGGATGATTTAAAAGCATTTGCTAGTAGTGGAAAACCAATGTTTGGTACATGTGCGGGCCTTATTTTATTGGCAAAAAACATTGTTGGTTATGATGAGCCTCATCTCGGTTTAATGGACGTTACGGTGGAGCGAAATTCATTCGGACGCCAAGTGGATAGCTTTGAGGCTGACCTCGCGATCAATGGAGTGGCTGATAATTTCACTGCTGTGTTTATTCGCGCTCCACACATCGTCGAGGCAGGAGAAAATGTAGAGGTACTGTCAAAGCATAATGGACGCATCGTTGCTGCACGTGAGGGTCAATTCCTTGGCTGTTCATTTCATCCGGAGCTGACTGAAGACCATCGCTTAACCGCCTACTTCGTTAAGATGGTAGAAGAGGCTAAGCAAAAGCAACTTGTTTAATATCTGAATAAATTGGTTGCTTTTGGTTTATAATTATAGTAAATTTAGTATTACACAAAATATGTTAAAGCAATGAGAGGAATTAGTAACAAGAGGTTCGTTCTAAAGAGAGCCGGTGGCTGGTGTAAACCGGTGAATGACACTTGTGAATCCATCCTTGAGTAAAGTACGGAATACTCCGGTTTTAGGAGTTAGTAAGTACTTTCGGTATTAAACCGTTATTTTTAATGAGGTGGACAGCAGCTGTTGTCAACCAGGGTGGTAACGCGGGTAACTCTCGTCCCTGTTTAGGGACGGGAGTTTTTTATTTAAAATTTAAGAATGTATATTTGACTTTGAGAATGGTCTAGAGAAGCGCTTTAGCGTCGAGATGCTTTTGCTTCCCGCTCTACGATCAGTTAATATCGAATTGCCGTCGGCTTTTCGAGTTTCCTTTTATCTCAGTTCGAGGAATCATGAGGAAATAGTTTGTGACAAAAGTGGTTGCACTAAAGAGAAAGCTATATGCCACAAACCAGGGCGACTTCGCTTTTCTAAGTCCACGTGTAGTAGGCTGAAAATGAAGAGGATAAAAAACTAATAAAGGAGTGTATTAACAATGCTAGATTTAAAATATCTACGGGCTAATTTTGCTGAAGTAAAAGAAAAACTTAAATATCGTGGAGAAGATTTAACAGATCTCGGTAAGTTTGAAGAATTGGATGTAAGAAGAAGAGAGTTAATTGTCGAAGCTGAGAAGCTTAAATCTAAGCGTAATGAGGTTTCACAGCAGGTTGCTGCATTAAAGCGAGAGAAGAAGGATGCAGATCACCTTATTCAGGAAATGCGCCAAGTTGGAGAACGTATTAAGGAGCTAGATGATGAACTTCGTGGAGTAGAAGAAACGTTAGAAACGTTACTGTTAAGCATCCCTAATATTCCGCATGAATCTGTTCCAGTTGGTGAAACAGAAGATGATAATGTAGAAATTAGAAAATGGGGGCAAATCCGAGAATTTAATTTCGAAGCTAAACCGCACTGGGAAATTGCGGATCGTTTAGGCATACTTGATTTTGAAAGAGCAGGCAAGGTTACAGGCAGTCGATTTGTTTTTTATAAAGGGCTAGGTGCTCGCCTTGAACGTGCTTTAATGAGCTTTATGCTTGATTTACATGTTGATGAACATGGCTATACGGAAATGATTCCTCCATACTTGGTGAACCGGGCCAGCATGACAGGTACAGGTCAGCTTCCTAAATTTGAAGAAGATGCTTTCCTCATTGAAAGTGAAGATTACTTCCTAGTTCCAACTGCAGAAGTACCGGTGACTAATTACTATCGTGATGAAATTCTAAATGGGGATGAGCTTCCAATTCGCTTTGCGGCTTATAGTGCTTGTTTCCGTTCTGAGGCTGGCTCAGCAGGGCGTGACACAAGGGGACTTATTCGCCAGCATCAGTTTAATAAGGTAGAGCTAGTCAAGTTTGTGAAGCCAGAGGATTCTTATGAGGAGCTTGAGAAATTGACTAACGAAGCTGAAAAGGTGCTGCAACTTTTAGAATTGCCATATCGTGTTTTGAGCATGTGTACAGGAGATCTTGGCTTTACCGCAGCGAAGAAGTATGATATTGAGGTTTGGATCCCAAGCTACGGTACCTATCGAGAAATTTCTTCTTGCAGTAATTTTGAAGCCTTTCAGGCACGACGGGCAAATATTCGCTTCCGCCGTGATCCGAAATCAAAGCCGGAGCATGTTCATACGCTTAACGGTTCAGGCCTCGCCATTGGCCGCACAGTCGCAGCCATTTTAGAAAATTATCAGCAAGAAGATGGTAGTGTTGTGATTCCAACCGTACTTCGTCCATATATGGGCAACAGGGAAGTTATTAAGCCAGTATAGTCAATCTTAACCGGGCGAATTTTCGTCCGGTTAAGGTATAATTAGCATTGACATAGGGATACTAATGTGGTAAATTATTTTTTGTTGTTACGGAGGAATACCCAAGTCTGGCTGAAGGGGTCGGTCTTGAAAACCGAGAGGCGGTGAAAGCCGCGCGGGGGTTCGAATCCCTCTTCCTCCGCCATATATCACATTTAATACGCGCATAAAAACTGGAGATAAAAATTCGTTACATGTATGTAACGGATTTTTTTTTGACTTTGAAAGTGGTTTTGTGCAAGCTTCCTCACGGCGAGACGCTTTCACACTCCGCCCTATGATCGGTTAACACCGAATCTCGTTTAGCTCATCATGTTTCTTTTCTTTAAGTTGGAGCGCTACACAATGAAAGCTTTGATCGCATATGCATCACGTGACTGAAAGCGACCGCTTTTGGCAGAAGGTTAAACACCACTTCTCAAAGCGCTTGAGTTTATTTCATAAAAATAACGCATAATGGATTATCCAATATGCGTCTTTGAGGTACTAAGAATTTCATTTAATTTTTCTTCTACTGCATGACAAACTTTTCTTGCGTCTGCCTCACTTTTGATGACATCGGTTGTATCCATGTCGATGATTAATACTTCACTTGCATTATAGCGATTCATAACCCATTCGTCGTAACCCTTCCAAACCTCGAAATAATACTCCTTTAATTCAGGATTAATTTCAAAGCTTCGTCCGCGGGACATAATCCGTTCAATAACTGTTTCAAAGGACCCTTTTAAATAAACCATTAAATCAGGTGCTTTTTTCGGGAGTTCCTCTAACTCCTCCATCATATTGTCAACTAGGTCTTCATAAATTTTGAATTCCAAATCGGAAATTCGCCCGAGGTTTTTATTTACATAAGCAAAATACCAGTCTTCATAAATGGATCGGTCTTGAATGGTATAGATCGGATTTTTCCAGTTAATGCAGTCCTTTACGGTTTTAAACCGTTTGTTTAGAAAAAACAATTGCAAGAGAAAAGGGATCCTTCTTGCCTCCAATTCTTCTGGCGTTAACTCATAATAAAGCGGAAGAATTGGATTGTCATCCACCGATTCATAAAAAACTTTACTTTCAATACCTTTATTTTGAAAGTGTTCCTTCAAAATATCCGCAACACTTGTTTTCCCAAGACCAATCATGCCGCCAATAACGATACTCACTAACATCCCCCTGTTCTATATTGTGTTTGTCCAGCTTCCGGCGCTAAGTGTTGATGCAAGTTTTTCAAAAATATATTCTAAATCTTGTCTGTTTTTTACGAAATCCAACTCATCGCCGTTAAAACGGAGGACTGGAATTTCTGGATGCTCTTTTTCGAAAATTGCCATGGTACGATCATAATCTAGCGAAAGCTGTTCTAAATAAAGTGGACTAATATTTTTTTCCACTTCTCTGCCTCTTTTCTTAATACGCTTTAATAGTGTATCAAGGCTGGCACTTAAATATATAATTACATTCGGACGCGGCATATCTTCCGTCAAGATTTGATAGATCTGATAGTATTTTTTGTATTCTTCATGATTTAAAGTCCGCTTAGCAAAAATCAAATTTTTAAAAATATGATAGTCTGCCACAACAGCTTGACTTTTGCAAATATATTGGGTATTGATATCGCTTAATTGCTTATAACGATTACAGAGGAAAAACATTTCCGTCTGGAAACTCCACTCCTCAATGTTTTCATAAAATTTTCCTAGGAATGGATTTTCATCAACAATCTCTTTCAAGAGATTGAATTTGAAATGTTCTGAAATAGCTTTTGCAAGAGATGTTTTTCCTACACCAATCGGCCCCTCAACGGTTATAAAGGGTGTCCCCCCCATTTGCTGCGCCTCCTTCTCCAATTGCCTGCACATTTTAGCATTTACCGTATGTCACCGGAAAATCTTTGCATCTATATATCTAAAAAACGATTCTTGGCGACAAATATCTACAACAGGAATCGAGTAATTCTACTGTAAATTGACACAAAGAATATTGTAACACAATCTGATACAGGAAGGGATATGGAATTTTTAAGGAAGTTTTTAAAAAGAAGTAAACAAAAAAACCGCCGAAATAACGGCAGTGTGAGAAAATGATTTAATTTTCACGTTTTGTGACATTAAAGTTGTCGACAATTAATAACCAATTTTGCGGGAACGATAGTCCAAGCTTCCAATAGCTCATTCCTCTTAAATTCATTTCCTTAATTAGATCAAACTTTGCCTGAATGGAGCGGGCATCTTCAAACCAAACTTCGTGCTGCTTTCCTTCATCATCTGTATATCTGAAAAAGGGTGCCTGTGCCTTCATATCATATTGAATCGGGACATTTTCTCTAGCAGCAATTTGAATAGCCTGTTGCGGGCTGACCGCTTTTGCAACCGTACCCTGTACAAACGGAAGTGTCCAATCATAGCCATAAAGATTTTGACCCATTAGGATTTTTTCCGGAGGTATTTCGGTTACGGCATAATCAAGGACCCTTCTTACTTGATCAATTGGAGAAACGGCCATCGCAGGGCCACCACTGTATCCCCACTCATAGGTCATGATGACAACAAAATCGACTATTTCTCCATGGGCCTTATAATCGTGCGCTTCATACCATAATCCCTCTTGAGTGGCACTAGTTTTCGGTGCAAGGGCTGTTGACATGAGCCATCCTTCATTTTGAAATCTTTGTTTTGCCTTCCGAAGAAAACGATTATATGCCTCACGGTCAGCAGGACGTAAAAACTCGAAATCAAAATGAATGTCCCGAAATCCATATCTTTTTGCGGTAGCAACAATATTATCAAGGAAGCGGTCTTGAACAGTCATATCATTTAATAAAATTCGGCCTAATTCGTCACTGAATTGATCTTGTTCTTGGTTGTTGATCACCATCATTAAAACATTGCGGTTTGCTCTAGCGATAGCGGGAAAATTATTTAGTAATGGTGGTTTTAATGATCCATCCCGGTTGACTTGAAAGCTGAAGGGGGCTAAATAGGTCAAATAAGGTGCTGCTTCCCGAGCGGCGTTTTCTAATTCAGGGGCAACCGATGTTCCACGCGGCTCTACGTAGGCATTAAACTCTGCATTGCGTTTTCTACCTTGTGGAATGTAAAGACGTAAGCCGACAGAAAGGGGCTGATTAGCTGGTATTCGATTAATTCGAGCAAGTTCTTGGTATGGAATCCCAAATCTTCTACCAATAGAAAATAATGAATCACCTTGTTGGACGAAATAAAAACGGCCTACAATGGGAATAACAATGGACTGTCCTACAACTAGATCATTTGGGTTTGGTAGTTCATTTGCCTCAATAATATCTTGTACCGTTGTTTGATAGGTTCTGGCAATGGAAGATAACGTTTCATTTGGTCTTATGACATGGATTTGCATCTCTATCCCTCCTTATCAAACATACACTACAACCATTCTATGAGGGTGTGAGAGGATACATGTTATAATGTTGTTAAATTTGATGAAGGGTGTAAGGTAAAGGCGGTAAACAAATGGAAAACCAAGATGAATTATTTATGCTAGAAGCAATAAAGGAAGCACAGAAAGCTGATGAAATAAACGAAGTTCCAATCGGTGCGGTTATTGTCCATGACGGTAAAATTATTTCTCGCGCTCATAACTTAAGAGAAAGTGAACAGAATGCGCTTGCTCATGCGGAGCTATTAGCTATTGACAAAGCCTGCAAGTCAATGGGATCCTGGCGTCTTGAGGATACTACATTATATGTTACACTTGAACCTTGCCCAATGTGTGCCGGTGCCATTGTTTTATCCCGAGTTAAACGCGTGGTGTACGGTGCGGCAGACCCTAAGGGTGGCTGTGCGGGGACATTGATGAACCTTTTACAGGATTCGCGCTTTAATCACCAAAGTGAGGTTGTCCGCGGTGTGTTGGAAAAAGAATGTGGACAGATGCTTACCAATTTTTTTCGAAAAATTAGAGAGCGAAAGAAATTAGAAAAAATAAATGCCAAAAAGTGAATTTACAGTAATTTACATTAGATATTCATTGCTTTTTTTTAAGAATGCTTGTATACTAAAAAGGCATCAAATATGACGCAACTTAATAATTGGTATCAACTTTGCCGCGCTAGGTGGGGAGGTAGCGGTGCCCTGTACCCGCAATCCGCTCTAGCGGGACTGAATCCCTTCCCGAGGCTTACGACCTGTAGGGTCTGCCTTAAGTAAGTGGTGTTGACGCCTGGGTCCTGCGCAATGGGAATCCATGAACCATGTCAGGTCCGGAAGGAAGCAGCATTAAGTGGACGCTCCCATGTGCCGCAGGGGTGCCTGGGCCGAGCTAACTGCTTAAGTAACGCTTATGGGCGTAAGTCGACGGAAGGTGCGCGGTAGTGATTTTATACATAAGAGAAAAAAGTAGTCTACGTTTTTTATGGAGAAGAACGAAGTACGTTAAAAACTAAATTTCGAAAAAGTAAAAATATAACAAACTCATCTCAGTCTAGGGATGAGTTTTTTTATGAACTTTATTGATACACTTTGAAATATGAAAAAGGGATACGTTATAATAGTTTTAATGATTACTTTGAAGGGGGCGATCGACGTATGTCTTATCAAGCTTTATACCGTGTCTGGCGACCACAGGCATTTATTGATGTAGTCGGACAAGAACATGTGACAAAGACATTGCAAAACGCCCTGCTTCAGCAAAAAATATCACATGCGTATCTTTTTTCAGGTCCAAGAGGAACAGGTAAGACGAGTGCCGCTAAAATATTAGCAAAGGCAATTAACTGTGAGCATGCCCCCGTAGCGGAACCTTGCAACGAGTGTGAGGCCTGTCGTGGGATTACCAATGGCACGATTCCTGATGTCCTAGAATTTGACGCTGCATCTAACTCTAGAGTAGAAGAGATGCGGGATGTTCTGGATAAGGTAAAGTTTGCTCCAACCGCGGTTAACTACAAGGTCTACATCATTGACGAAGTGCACATGCTTTCCATTAGTGCCTTTAATGCCTTGCTTAAAACGTTGGAAGAACCGCCAAAGCATGTCATTTTTATATTAGCAACAACAGAGCCTCACAAAATACCGTTAACCATTATTTCCCGATGTCAGCGTTTTGATTTTAGACGTATTACGGCAAAATCAATTGTAAATAGGATGAAATTAATTGTAGATGAAACGGGAGTAGACTGCGACGATCGGGCACTTCAAATGATTGCCAGAGCCGCAGATGGAGGCATGCGGGACGCATTAAGTTTATTGGATCAAGCCATATCTTATAGCCAAGACCGTGTGACAGTGGAGGATGCCCTAACAGTTACAGGGGCCGTTTCGCAAGGCTTTTTAAATAAAATGGCCAGAGCATTTCAGGAAAAGGATGTAGCAAGCGGATTAGACTCTCTCGAAGAGCTTTTATTTCATGGGAAAGATCCGGTGCGATTTATTGAAGATTTGATTTTGTTTTATAGGGATATGCTCCTTTATAAAACGGCACCAAACTTGGAAGAATCGCTTGAGAGAGCTATGCTTGATGAAGATTTTCGCCTTTTAGCTGAGGCGACTTCTGCGGAACAACTTTATCAGTATATAGAATTTCTGAATAAAACCCAGCAGGAAATGCGCTGGACTAATCATCCGCGGATTTTCCTTGAAGTGGCAGTTGTCAAGCTTTGTCAAATGGAAACCAAGCAAAGAGAGGCAGCTTCATCTGAACAATTGGAAAAGTTGTTGCAGAGGATTGACCAGCTTGAACAGGAATTGAACCAATTAAAGACAAATGGCATAGCTGCAACAGCGCAAGAAACGGCACCACAACAACAAAAGCCTGCTCCAAGAACAACAAGAAATACGTTCCAAGCGCCTATTGGAAAAATTAACGAGGTTTTAAAAGCAGCAACCAAGAGTGACTTACAGTTAGTTAAATCGAATTGGGGCGAAATGAGAGCTGGTTTGATGAAATCACACGCTGCTCTATTGAATGAGGCAGAGCCAGTGGCAGCTTCTGATACTGCAGTAATTATTAAATTTAAGCATGAGATGATCTGCCAAATGGCCATGAGCAGAAAGGATTTTCTCGAGGCTGTTTCAGCTTCCTTTAGTAAATTAACTGGTAAGAGGTTTTTAATACTAGGGGTACCTGAAGAACAATGGCTAACAATTCGGGAAAATTTTATAAACAGTCAGCATAGCGATGAAGGAGAAAACAGTGGAACTCCTGAGGAGGAAGAACCGCATATTGCTGAGGCAAAGAAACTGTTTGGTGCTGAATTTGTAGAAATTATTGATTAAGCATTGGAGGTATTATAATGATGCGTGGTATGGGAAATATGCAAAATATGATGAAACAAATGCAAAAAATGCAAAAGAAAATGCAAGAGGCTCAGGAACAATTAGGCCAAGAGAAAGTTGAAGGGACTTCTGGCGGTGGGATGGTTAAAGTTGTTGTTACCGGTCATAAAGAAGTCGTAGATGTTCAAATAAAACCGGAAGCAGTAGACCCAGATGATATCGAAATGCTCCAAGACCTTGTTCTTGCTGCTGTAAATGATGCGCTTAAGAAAGCAGATGAATTGACAAATAATACAATGGGTCAATTTACAAAAGGATTAAATCTTCCGTTTTAGTATTAGTATAAAAACAATGCGCGGATTTTGCGTTAAAAATCAGATCAACAGAGCAGAGTGCCTTACTAATATAAGGGAAAACCTTAGTTAAAAGGCACTTTCATTTTTTGTGAGAGGAAAATTGAACATGCATTATCCTGAACCGATTTCAAAGTTGATTGATAGTTTTATGAAACTGCCCGGCATTGGCCCTAAAACAGCTGCACGTCTAGCTTTTTTCGTCTTAAGTATGAAAGAGGATACCGTCCTCGATTTTGCTAAAGCGTTAGTCAATGCGAAACGAAATTTAACTTATTGCTCAGTCTGCGGCCATATCACAGATCAAAATCCTTGTTATATTTGTGAAGATCAGCGTCGAGATAGGAGCATCATATGTGTAGTGCAGGATCCGAAAGATGTAATTGCTATGGAAAAAATGAAGGAATTTAACGGGTTATACCATGTCTTGCATGGAGCAATTTCTCCTATGGATGGGATTGGGCCCGAGGATATAAATATTCCTGATTTGTTAAAGCGTCTCCAAGATGAAACGGTACAAGAGGTAATTCTAGCAACGAATCCTAATATTGAAGGCGAAGCAACAGCTATGTATATTTCACGTTTGTTAAAGCCTTCAGGTATTAAAACAACAAGAATTGCCCATGGTCTGCCGGTTGGAGGGGATCTTGAATACGCAGATGAGGTTACCTTATCGAAAGCTTTAGAGGGCAGAAGGGAAGTATAATAAAGTAACAGTTCATTCCGGGGGTATTGTGAATGTTTTTTCGGCGCAAAGGGCGGCTTAAAAAAGAGTATGATGAAAAGGTAATTATGCAATTAAATCGTTTCAAGGAGAATTGGCAGAAAGAAAAACTTTTTTTGGAAAGAAGCCTTGATCCCTCCGAAGAGGTCGTCTGCCAGACTAAAATTGCAGAAGCGAAATACATTTTTCTTTTAAAAGAAGCAAAAAACAGAAATGTCAGTTTGAAATGAGCTCAAGTTAATACTTGGGCTTTTTTTGGTCTATATTTTATGGCTTGTACATATTTTCTATTGAAAGATACCTTTGGAGGAGGTAAGTCTTATTGAATCCAATTCTCATCATAGCTGTATTAGGGGGATTAATTATTTTATTATTGTTCTCAGGAGCGCCAATTAAGCCTGCTCGATTTGTGGGCTTAGCCGCGATAAAGATATTAATTGGAGCCCTATTTTTATTTTTTTTAAACACATTAGGCAATCAGTACGGTATTCATGTACCAATTAATTTTATCACTTCCGCTATCTCCGGATTTTTAGGCATTCCCGGTTTATTTGCTTTGGTAGCTATTCAACAATGGGTTCTTTAATACCAACCCGCTGAATTCAGTGGGTTTATTTTTTTGAAAAAAGGAGTTGACGGATAGATATAGGTATAGTAATATATAAAAGGTCGCTGAGTTAATAGCGACAAACAAAAAAGTTGTTGACAAAAACAACTCCATATGATATATTGAAAAAGTCGTTTTGATTACGATGGAATATCGATCTTTGAAAACTAAACAACCTAAAACGTCAACAAATTACAACATTCGTTTCTATTGAAACGAAGCCAACGTTAATTTTGTGAGCTAAATCAACTTTTTTGGAGAGTTTGATCCTGGCTCAGGACGAACGCTGGCGGCGTGCCTAATAC
>NZ_JAAFZF010000056.1:0-17125 GCF_010614825.1 Neobacillus sedimentimangrovi | reverse complement strand
CAATAAAATGACGCTTAAATTCGTCTGTATAGGTAATCGCCTTATCGCTAACTGATTTTACATAAGGATTCTTCTTTAGTAGTTCTTGTTCTTTTTTCGTTAATAGTCTCTTCGTCATTCTAGTTCCGCTCCAACATCTTTTTTCTCATTATAAACAAAAGTACCCTACAAGAAGGACTTTTTTCAAAGTGTCCATCTTATAGGGTACATTTTATATTTTGGACAGCCTTCTTTTTTGCGCCAAGGAATGTTTTTATTTCAGTAGTCTCAAACCATTTAATATAACAAGAATGGTGCTGCCTTCATGACCAATAACGCCAAATGGTAAATCAATGAACTGAAAGAAGTTGGAACAAATTAACACCATGATTACAGTTATGGAAAAAATAACATTCTGCTTAATTATCTTATTCATTCGTTTAGAAAGATTAACTGCCTCAGCAATTCGTGCTAAATCGTTTTTCATGAGCACGATATCTGCTGTTTCGAGTGCAACATCAGTTCCTCCTCCCATGGCAATGCCCACATTGGCTGTAGCTAATGCAGGTGCATCATTGATCCCGTCTCCTACCATGGCTACATTGTTATATTTCGACTTTAATTGTTTCACGTATTCTACTTTTGTTTCTGGTAAACATTCAGCAAAGTACTCATCAACCTTACTTTCCTGTGCAATGGCTTTCGCTGTTTTTTCGCTGTCGCCAGTAAGCATGATGGTATGGATCCCTTGTTTCTTTAATTGGTTAATGGCGGCTTTCGTTTCTTCTCTAACTACATCTTTTAAGGCGATAATGGCACATAATTCCCCGTTCATCTCTATATATACCAAGGTGCTTCCTTTACTGGCTAGTTCTTTGGCTTTACCCGATGCAAAGGATTCAGCAGCTTCTTTTCCTACAAATGCTGCTTTACCTATTTTCCATTGGTTCCCTTGAATAACAGCTGTAACTCCCCAGCCAGGAACATCCTCTAGGCTTTCTGGATGAAAGAGCTCCTTATGAATATGATTTTTTGCATATTTTACAATCGCTTGGGCAAGGGGATGGGTCGAATGACTTTCAATTGATGCTGCCACCCATATGATTTCTTCCCTATCCAAATCTTCCCGAACGACGACCTCAAGCACTTCAGGTTTTCCCTTTGTAAGAGTTCCTGTTTTATCTAGGGCAATTGCACCGAGATGACTCAGGTTTTCCAAATGAACTCCGCCTTTTATCAAAATTCCATGTCTAGCTCCATTTGAAATAGCGGAAAGGGTTGCCGGCATAATGGAGGCGACAAGTGCACATGGAGAGGCAACTACCAATAAAATCATCGCCCTGTAAAAAGATTCCTGCCAACTCCAGCCAAGCAGAAAGTGCGGAAGGAACAACATGGCTACAACAACGAGTAAAACCACTTTGACATAGGTTCCTTCAAAACGTTCAATGAAAAGCTGGGACGGTGATTTTTCACTTTGAGCGGATTGAACGAGCTGAATGATTTTTTGAAAAAGAGTTTCATTGCTTTCCTTTGTAACTCTAACTGTGATAGAACCGGACATATTTACCGTTCCTGCAAATACTTCTTCATTGACTCCTTTTGAGACAGGCATGGATTCTCCTGTAATAGCTGCTTCGTCAATCGTTGATTTCCCTTTCAAAATCACACCGTCGGCAGGAATTCTTTCACCTGGTTTAATAAGGATCTGATCTTCAATACATAATTGGGATACAGGGATTTTTTCCTCATAACCGTTTGAAATCAAAAGTGCTTCTTCAGGTTGCAACTCCATGAGGGAGGAAATTTCTTTATGGCTTTTGTTCATTGTATACGTTTCAAGTGCACCACTGACAGCAAAGATAAAGATGAGAATAGCTCCTTCTGTCCAATAGCCGATCAGGCTCGAACCAATCGCTGCAAAAATCATCAGCATTTCTACATTTAATTCTTTATTTTCAATTGTCTCCTCCAGACCTTCTTTCGCTTTGGCAAATCCTCCAATAACAAAGGCCATTAAATAAGCAATGATGGATCCTGTGCCTTGGCCATACTTATCCAATAACCAACCAGCCAAAATAAGAAGACCGCTCATACCCGCCGCTATCAGTTCGGCATGTGGTTTTATTTTTTCAATCCAACTTACTTCTACATTTTTCATTCTTTTCTCTAATACTTTTGTTTCAGGTACCATAGTTTCTCCTCCTTTTGCTCCTGATTATTAGCCACTTTGGCATTTTTCTTCTAATTGAGAAAAAGAATCAAATTCATAACCCCTATAAAACACGAAAGCTGCCACCCAATGGTGACAGCACAAATTCCTGATAGTAAAATTTTTTTCTTTTATTTTATCATACAGTTTACGCAGGTGGAATGTTTTTGCTTATAAATTACTAAAAAAGATTCCAATAACATTACCCCTTATCACTAGTGCGTCAATAAAAAAAAGACAGTTCCATTTGGAAAAAAGAATGTTTTTGGTCATCCCATTACCTAGAAATTTCTTGTTCAATCATACAGTATGATTTTTTTCCAAAGACAAATAGGATGACTGAGACAATGAAGAGTAAAGTGCTAATGATATAGAAAAAGCTGACATTCTCAAAAAATTTGATAAATAATCCTCCGAAAATAGGTCCACTTAAGCTCCCAAGGCTAAAAAAGATTCCACAGAGAAGGTTTCCTGTTGGCAATAGATTTTTTGGAACTAAATCAGCCATATAGCTAATGCCAAGTGAGAAGGTAGAGCCGACCATCATTCCGGATACAAGGAAGGCTATAAAAAGACCGATAAACGAGTGTTCGAGAAAACTGGCTATAGTGAAACTTCCAAACCCTAGAAAAAGAACAGTCATTAATACATTCCTTCGTCCGTATTGGTCACTTAACATTCCAAGTGGGAGCTGGGTAATAATGCTGCCGATTGCAAAGGCAGAAAGAACAACAGAAACGCTTGAAACATGGATATCCATTCTAAGTGCATAAATAGGGAAACTGCCATTCAAGGAAGCCTCCAAAAATCCGTAGACAAACGGTGGTAAAAAGGCTACCCAGCCATATTTAAAGGCGCTCCGGAATTGCTTGATGGTTGCTAGAAAGGAGTTGATTCCGGCTTCTTGCTCCGGCCATTCATTGACTAAAGTGAAAACAAATATCCATCCTATGAAACAAAGAAGGGAGGAAATAATAAACGGTAAAGCTTCATTTACGTTTACGAGCGGTGTCATTAATGGGCCGGTAGCAAATCCAATCCCGAAAAACAAACCATAGATGGAAATATTTCTTCCTCTTTTTTCTGGTGATGAAAAGGAGGTGATCCATGTTTGAGTAGCAAAATGCAGGGCGTGATCACCAATCCCGATAACTAACCTTAGGACGAACCAAAACCAAAAGGATTTCCATACGGGAAATAGAGCGAGAGCAGCGACTACTAATCCGCCTCCGAAAATAATGACAGGTTTGTATCCAAATTTTCTAAGCGGGGGTTCCATGAAAGGAGAAATGAGTAAAATGCCTAGATAAAGAGCAGTGGCATTTAATCCATTTAAGGAGGAAGATACCCCGCTATTTTCAAATATGACGGCTATTAGCGGAAGAAGCATTCCTTGAGAAAAACCAGAAATAGCGACAATGCTGACAAGGATCCAAAATCGAAAATTACTTTTTTTCATTTGACGTTCCTCTATTTCTAATTCGTTTTTAGTCGATGGTATCTGGAAACCTGTGGTTTTGCAAGAAAAATGTTTCCATTTTTTTATCAAAGTGGTAATCTTTTTTATGAAAATTTTTCCTTTTACCCTGAAAGATAAATTAGACAACTTTTTGGCAAACCTAGAATATATGGAGGGAATTTATGACGAATAAAATTTTTATGTTAATGACGTTTATTGGTGTCCCACTTTCTGTCATTGGAAGCTTAATGCACTGGCCGACCATGATCTTATTTATCATTTATTGTTTATCCATCGTTGCTCTTGCAAGCTATATGGGCAGGGCTACTGAAAGCCTAGCAATTGTGGCTGGGCCACGGATAGGCGGGTTGTTAAATGCTACATTTGGTAACGCGGTTGAATTAATCATATCGATATTTTCTTTAAAGGCAGGATTAATTGGAGTGGTTCTGGCCTCTTTAACTGGTTCTGTATTAGGAAATCTTTTGCTCGTTGCAGGATTATCCTTTTTCGTTGGCGGATTAAAATTTAAACGGCAACTCTTTAATGTTCATGATGCAAGGCATAATTCAGGGCTATTAATGTTTGCGATCATTGTTGCTTTTGTTATTCCAGAAGTATTCTCAATGAATATGAATGAAACGAAAACCTTATCATTGAGTGTTGGAATATCGATTATTTTAATTGCACTTTATCTTGCTGCATTATTCTTTAAACTAGTTACCCACCGGGGGGTTTATCAAACGGAAGAATCTGAAGCAGCTGCCGAAAACGGTCATCATGAAGAAGAGCCAGAATGGGGGAAAGGCAAATCCATTTTGATCCTTTTATTATCTACTTTGGCAGTAGCTTATATATCAGAAAATCTTGTTCATACTTTCCATTATGTAGCCGAAGCGTTTGGTTGGACAGAACTGTTCATCGGGGTAATCATTGTAGCCATCGTAGGTAACGCAGCAGAACATGCGTCAGCGATTGTCATGGCCTACAAAAACAAAATGGATATTGCGGTTGAAATTGCAGTAGGTTCCACTTTGCAAATTGCTATGTTTGTAGCACCAGTCTTAGTACTTATATCTCTCTTGTTTGAAAAGAAAATGCCCCTCGTATTTACATTGCCTGAACTCATCACCATGGTAACTTCCGTCCTACTTATGGTTGTCATCTCAAACGACGGAGAATCCAACTGGTTCGAGGGCCTAACCCTACTCGCTGCCTACTTTATTATGGGGATTGGCTTCTATCTGCTCTAACAAGGTGTGGACATTTAGACAAAACAAAAAAGGCTGAGCCCGATAAGGTCTTTAAAAACGACCTTTCGGGCTCAGTCTTTTTCTTATTGGAATTATTAGACGGAGTCTCCGTACAGAAGGGAAGCGACGATGCTGGCACGTCCGTGGAAAGCAAAGCCTCCTGAAATGATGATTAATAAATAAAACAAAAAGGGGTGCCCTTAAAATTTTAGGACACCCTCTCTTTCTTACTTTTTCGGTGAATCTTTTCATTCCTGTGCTATAATGGTAACGCACGTTTTTAATGTATTAGGGTAAAACCAATCGCTTTCTATGGGATCATCAATCACCAACCTTCATGTTTGAATGATCTCAGGATAAACACGAGTGTTGACTGCCATGTATGAGAGAATCCCAACCTCCTTATGTGGATAATGAATTAGCGAATAGAAAGCGGCCCTCCTTTTTAAAAGGTTAAGCTAATTATAAATTAAAATTTCAATTTTGTAAATGTTCTGATTATTACAATTATGTTACGTTACATTACATTTGGGAGGAATTATGAACTTTTTTATTCGACTAGCATTTTATTGTATCGGATTATTCATCATGACGTTTGGCGTGTGTATGACGATTAAAGCGGATTTAGGAGCTGGCGCATGGGATGCCTTAAATGTGGCATTAACTGATCATCTTGGCCTTTCAATTGGGAGATGGGTCATGATTGACGGCGCTATCCTAGTATTCATTAACGCACTGCTAGTAAAAAGGAGACCAGATTTTCTGTCATTTTTAACCATTATTGTTATAGGATTTATGGTTGATTTTTGGATGTATATGATATTTGAATCATGGCAAATCCAACCTTTTATTACTAAATTGATTACATTAATTTCTGGTATTTTAATTATTGGAATGGGGATCTCCTGTTATTTGCAGGCGAAATTTCCGCAAAGCCCTATTGACAATTTCATGTTGGCGCTAAAAGAACGATTTCATATTAGTTTAGGGATGGCTAAAACAATAGGAGAATTAACGGCCTTTATCCCGGCTTTATTGTTAAAAGGACCTATTGGAATCGGGACAATCATTATCACGTTTGCAATTGGACCGTCGATTCAATTGTTTTTTCCTTTCTTTGATAAATTTATGAGAAATCTTCAAGCGAAATATATGAAATTAACTTAGGGGAATGGATAATATAGTTGAACTCCGAAAAAACTATAAGCAAATTATTTTATGCTACCGAAAGGAGTTCGCATAGGTGAAAAGTATAGTATCTGTTCTTATGACTTTGTTTCTAATGTTTCCTTTCTTACCAGTTGCTAACGCTGCTGAAAAAGCGCCTGCAAAAAAACAGCCAATTAGCTATCAGATTCCTTCATCTGTCCGAAACATTACAAAACAAAATACTTACCCTAATTCAACACAGGATTTACCTTTACTACAGCCAAGTGATTTTACAAAAAAGCTTATCAATTCATCTAATGTAAAGATTGAAAATCCTGATCTAATCCGGATGCTAAATGAATCAAGTATTAACAGTACCCCATTTGCACTTGGCTACCGAGCAATCATTTATCTCGGTCAATGGCCTTTGAATTATGAATCATCAGAAACAGCACCGAATTGGGAATATCAAAAAATTAATACAAACTACTTTGATAACCGTGGGGGAGATGTCCCTTACCAAATCAAATACGTACAAGAGACACAAAAAATTGTACGAGGCGGATTAACAGCCAAGATTCCCAATGCGGAAGATGTTAAAAAAATGATGCTCTTAAAAGCTATGCAGAAAACAAAGCTACCGCTAGCATTTGAAACGATTATCGGGGCTGGAACGAAAAATGACCATATTTATAATATCCCTGCAAATCGCCTCGGGTATTTATATGCCTATGCTCCAGCAGTGAATGAAAAAGGGAAAGTTACTTACGGAGAAGTGTATTTAATGCTGAAAGGGAATAAGAAATTTATCGTGATCAAAAATGTCACTTCCCAAGGTATTGGGGCCTGGATCCCTGTACAGGATTACGTTTCATTTGGATTTGTTGTATCTGAAAGACCTAGGTGATGACAATGGATCACAGCACTCCTGCGACAAAAGAGCAGGAGTTTTTTAATAAATTAAGAAAGTATTGATCGACTTTGAGAAATTTTTAGTAATGATTGCTAAAGTGTTAAGACCTCGGTAGAATAGAAAAGGAAATTGAAAGGAGAGAGTCGAGTGGGCAGTCCAATCCATGATAAACACACACAAGTCGATTTCTTAAAACATCGTCTTAATATGTTTCTTGATATCCTTGATTCCATCAATCCAGAAGAAGCGGATTTGGAGGATATTGATCGATTAATTTCAATGATTGATGAACTGGAATCTAAGATAAAAGAATTTAAAAATCGTGAGTTAAGCGAGTCTGTGAAATAGCAGACTCGTTTTATTATGTAAAAAAGGTTATTTTCGAAATGGAAAATGATCTCGCAGCTTTTGGGAGGAGACTATACTCCACTAGGCAGGAGGCTTACGCTTTTCAAAAAGATAAGATTGTATCTTTTTGACTTCGAAAATTGTTTAGCTCCAGCCTCCTAGCGGTGAGACGCCTTCGGTCTCCGCCCTACGATAAGTCAACATCGAATCGCCTCCGGTTTTTCGTGTTTCCTTTATCTCAGTTGGAGAGTCACCACAAGGAAGGCTTCGGCAGCATATTCATCGCACGACCGAAAGCTGTAGCTTTTGGGAGGAAGCCATACGCCGCTGCCCAGGGGGCTTTCGCTTTTCTTATATGAAATCGATTGCAGTCAAAGCCTTTTATTCTTGTATGTATAGGAGTATAATTAAACATGTCAAAAGTTGTAATGAAGTAATAAGGAATTAGCAGAGATAAAGATACGGGCAATGGGAAAGGGGAATTTGAACGTGAATATTGAAAAATTTCAAGAAAGCATGTATAAGCTTGTCGTTGAAACTTCCACTAAGCTGCCTAAAGATGTACGCCGTGCCATAAAGGCAGCTAAGGAAAGAGAAAATGCTGGCACACGAGCAGCGATGAGCCTTGCAACGATTACTAACAATATAAAAATGGCGGATGAGCAAGTATCTCCAATCTGTCAAGATACTGGTCTTCCAACTTTTAAAATTAAAACCCCAGTGGGTGTTAATCAACTTGAATTAAAAGAAGCTATTAAAAAAGCCATTGTTCAGGCAACGAAGGAAGGTAAATTGCGCCCGAATTCTGTTGATTCGTTGACTGGAGTCAACAGTGGAGATAACCTTGGGATTGGCCTTCCGGTTATTAAATTTGATCAATGGGAAAAAGATTATATCGATGTTCGTCTTATTTTAAAAGGCGGAGGTTGTGAAAATAAAAACATTCAATACAGCCTTCCTTGTGAGCTAGAGGGTCTTGGCCGTGCAGGTCGCGATCTTGATGGAATCCGCAAATGTATCTTGCACTCTGTATACCAGGCACAAGGACAAGGCTGTAGTGCAGGCTTTATTGGAGTTGGAATTGGTGGAGACCGTTCCTCTGGTTACGATTTAGCAAAAGAACAATTATTCCGTCCGGTTGATGATGTGAATCCAAACGAAGATCTTCGCAAGCTAGAAGAGTATATTTTAGAGAATGCCAATAAATTAGGTATCGGAACCATGGGCTTCGGTGGTGAAGCTACCCTTTTAGGATGTAAAATTGGCGTCATGCACCGCATCCCAGCTAGCTTCTATGTTTCTGTTGCTTACAATTGCTGGGCATTCCGCCGAATGGGTGTAAGCGTGGACGCTAAAACGGGAGAAATTATTGAATGGGCATACCAAGATGGCGAGTTTATTGATTTTAAAGAAACTGAAGCAGAAAAAGAAGCGGCAGCTGCAGGAACTTCAGAAAAAGTCATCACTCTTCAAGCACCAATTACGGAGGAACAAATTCGATCATTAAAAGTTGGTGATGTCGTACAAATTAACGGCATGATGTATACTGGCCGTGACGCCATTCATAAATATTTGATGGATCACGATGCTCCGGTTGATTTGAATGGACAAGTCATTTACCATTGCGGACCGGTAATGTTGAAGGATGAAGATGGTAAGTGGCACGTGAAAGCCGCTGGTCCGACTACTTCGATTCGCGAGGAACCATATCAAGGAGATATTATGAAGAAATTCGGTATCCGTGCCGTTATTGGTAAAGGAGGTATGGGCCCGAAAACATTAGCTGCCCTTAAAGAGCATGGCGGTGTTTATCTCAATGCGATCGGAGGAGCCGCCCAATACTATGCAGATTGTATTAAAGAAGTCGAGGGCGTTGACCTCTTACAGTTTGGTATCCCTGAGGCAATGTGGCATCTCCGTGTAGAAGGATTTAAAGCTGTTGTTACAATGGATTCCCATGGCAATAGCCTTCATGCGGATGTAGACAAATCTTCTTTGGAAAAACTGGCACAATTCAAAGATCCGGTATTTAAATAATGAAAAGGGCAGTCCCGATGATGACGGGGCTGCTCTTTTTCATAAGTTTTGTTTTTGATCGTAAAAATCGTCTAGTGGAACCCGAAAATTTCCTTTAAATACTAATTATGTTTCCCCATCCAATACAGAAAATATAAAAAAAGAATCCAGGGGGAAATAGGGATGAAAAAATTTTTAAGCATATTTTTAAGCATATTTAGTATATTATTTTTATTGGTTCCTAGCATTACCTTTGCTGCTGTTTCAAATAAACCCATTCATTGGGGATTTAAAAGAGCGATGAATGAAGAACCGGCAGAAGCAGGTCCAGAATACGATCAGATTTTAGAGAAATATGGAGCAGTCTATAAGGGCAGTCCTGATAAAAAAATATTATACCTAACCTTTGATAGTGGTTATGAAAATGGACAGACCGAGAAAATTCTTGATGTATTAAAAAAAGAAAAAGTTCCGGCCACATTTTTTGTTACAGGACATTTTCTAAAGTCACAGCCTGACCTAGCCAAGCGGATGGTTAAAGAGGGCCACATTATTGGCAACCACTCTTGGAACCATCCTGATTTCACTCAAATAAGTGATGAACGGGTGCGTAAAGAGCTGCAAAAAGTAAAGGATGAAACAAAGAAAATAACCGGACAAAAAAAGATGAAATATCTGAGACCACCACGCGGCATTTTTAGTGAAAGAACGATGCAAATTGCAAAAGAGGAAGGATATACTCATATTTTTTGGTCTCTTGCTTTCGTTGATTGGCATATTGGCCAGCAAAAGGGCTGGAGATATGCGTACGATAACATCATGAGCCGTGTCCATCCTGGCTGCATCATGCTCCTGCATTCAGTTTCTCAGGATAACGCGGATGCTCTTGAAAAAGCTATCCAGGATCTAAAGAAAAAAGGCTATAAATTCAAAAGTCTTGACCATCTGATGAAACAACAAAAAATACAAAAGAAACAAACGCCGGATTCGTAAGGAATTCGGTTTTTGTTTGATTCATGCTATAATACGATGAAAACTATAAAGGATGGAACTTCGTGCCTTTGAAGAATTGGAAAGTTATTATCAAGGCAAGGATTCCTATTTACGTTACGCTTCCCTGTATTAATGGGTAAGCCTTGAAAAATTTGGAGTGAACCGAATGAAGAAAGAACAGATCAAAATCCAACCAAAGCAAACCTTTCCTCTAACCATTAAAAGACTTGGAATCAATGGGGAAGGGGTCGGTTATTTTAAAAAGCAAGTTGTCTTTGTGCCAGGAGCTCTTCCAGGTGAAGAGGTGGTTGTAGAGGCGACGAAAATTCACCCGAAATACGCGGAGGCAAGGATCAAAAAAATTCGTATCCGATCACCTCATCGCATTAAACCGCTTTGCCCAGTGTACGCCCAATGCGGAGGTTGCCAGCTCCAGCATTTACAATACGACCAGCAGTTAAAGGAAAAACGTGACATTGTCATCCAAGCTTTAGAGCGTCATACGAAACTAGATGTAAACAAACTGGATATTCGCGAAACGATTGGCATGGAAAACCCGTGGGGTTACCGCAATAAAAGCAGTTTTCAAGTAAGGGAAAAAGACGGGCAAGTACTTGCTGGATTATACGGCCTTAATTCGCATCAGCTAATTAATATTGACCAATGTGCCGTCCAACATGCACAGACAAATGAAGCCACTACACAAGTAAAAAAAATATTAGAAGACTTAAATATCCCGATTTATCATGAAAAAACGAGAAAAGGGCTAGTAAGAACAATTGTAACTCGTGTAGGAATGCAAACGGGAGAATTGCAAGTAGTTCTTATTACGTCGAAAAAAGAGTTACCTAAAAAGGAACTGATCATTCAGGAAATCCAAAAGCGGCTTCCGAATGTGAAATCCATTGTTCAAAACATAAATGGCGAAAAAACATCACTTATTTTTGGAGAAGAGACACATTCCCTTGCAGGGAGGGATTTTATACAAGAAGTATTAGGTGATTTGCAATTCGAACTCTCAGCAAGGACCTTTTTCCAACTAAATCCTGTACAAACTGTCAAGCTATATAATGAAGTGAAACAAGCCGCAGGTCTGACGGGTGTGGAAAAAGTGGTAGATGCCTATTGCGGAGTAGGAACAATCGGGCTTTGGTTGGCAGACAAGGCCGGAGAAGTACGTGGGATGGATGTTATCCCTGAATCAATTGAAGACGCGAAGAAAAATGCCAAGCGTCACGGCTTCAGCAATACAAAATACGTTCCGGGAAAAGCAGAAGAAGTCTTGCCTAAATGGGTGAAAAAAGGATGGAAACCGGATGTCATTGTCGTTGACCCGCCTCGTACAGGCCTTGATCACCAACTGATCCAAACGATTTTACAAGTAGAAGCCAAAAAATTAATCTATGTTTCATGTAACCCATCAACATTAGCCAAAGACATCCAAACCTTAAGTAAGAAATATGAAGTAAAATACATTCAACCAGTTGACATGTTCCCTCAGACCGCCCACGTTGAGTGCGTGTCGCAACTTATTTTAAAAGAAGGCAATTAACCCTTATGGGTTGTTGCCTATTTTTGTTCTTCGAGAAAGTGAAGGGTGAAAAGGACCAATCATAAGACACATCAGCATGCTGTGAAGATCAAAAATCTTGTTGTAGCTATATAAAGAATGCCCCTCTTCTCTAAGAAGGGGGCAATGATTTCATTATTCACCTGTTTCAGCAAACCGTTTAATTCTATTTCCAATTTCATCGCGGACACGTTGGAAGACTGACCATTTTTCTTCTTCTGATCCTTTTGCCTTAGCAGGATCATCAAATCCCCAATGGACGCGTTTAACGTGGGGTGGAGTCGTCGGGCATTTATCGGCTGCATCTCCACACAAAGTAATAACAAAATCGGCATTGTTTAAAATTTCATTATTAATAATGTCCGATGTTTGGTTGGAAATATCAATACCAACCTCTTTCATTGCTTTGACAGCGTTAGGATTTAGTCCGTGTGCTTCAATTCCCGCACTTTTAACTACCCATTCATCACTTAAGTACTTCTTTGCCCAACCTTCTGCCATTTGGCTTCTACAAGAGTTTCCCGTACATAAAAAATAGATTGTTTTTTTAGACATTCTACTATATCTCCTATTCTATTTTTATTTGTTAAACGATTAATAAACTAAGATAAAGCCCTAATAAGGTGATGAACAGAACAGGAATTGTTAGCACTATTCCCGTCTTAAAATATGTTCCCCAAGATATTTTTACACCCTTTTGTGATAAAACATGAAGCCATAAAAGGGTTGCTAAAGAACCAATTGGAGTAATCTTTGGCCCTAAATCCGATCCTATTACATTTGCATATATCAAAGCCTCTTTAATTGTACCTGTTGCAGTGGTATCAGATATGGCCAAAGCATCAATCATTACTGTAGGCAAGTTGTTCATAACAGATGAAAGAGCAGCTGCTAGGAAGCCTATTAACATCGTAGCTGAAAATAACCCCTTGTCCACCCCAATTTGAATAATATCAGCTAGGATATTGGTTAATCCGGCATTTCGAAGGCCGTAAACAACAACGTACATACCAATAGAGAAGAAAACGATATTCCAAGGAGCCCCTTTAATAATTTTCTTAGTATTAACAGAGGAGCTCCTTCTAGCCATTACTAAGAAGAATATGGTAATAATTCCAGCTATGATTGATACTGGAATATTTAAAAATTCACTTACAAAATAGCCAATGAAGAGAACTGATAGTACAAACCAGGATATATGGAACATTTTTTGATCTCGAATAGCTTGAACGGGATGTTTTAAATCCTTTATATCGTATCGATTTAGGATACTTTTTCTGAAGTATAGATACAAAACTAAAATACTTCCAATCAGCGAAAATATTGTTGGAATAATCATATGTGAAGTATATTCGCTAAATCCAATGCCAAAGTAGTCAGCCGATACAATGTTCACCAAGTTACTTACAACTAGAGGTAGAGATGTTGTATCTGAAATAAAACCGCTTGCTATGATGAAGGGAAATACCATTTTTTCATCAAAGTTTAATGCCCTTACCATTGATAAAACAATAGGAGTTAATATGAGTGCTGCACCATCATTTGCAAAAAGTGCTGCTACTATGGCCCCTAAAATTGTGATATATACAAACATTTTCACTCCATTCCCTTTTGCTACTCTTGCCATATGAAGAGCAGACCATTCAAAGAATCCAATTTCGTCTAGAATTAATGAAATAATAATAATGGCAATAAACGCTAGAGTTGCGTTCCAAACAATATTTGTTACATTCCAAACATCTTGAAAATTCACGACTCCAACTAGGAGTGCTACGATAGCACCACCGCAAGCAGACCAGCCAATTGATAAGTTTTTAGGCTGCCAAATAACAAGTATCAGCGTAATCAGAAATATTACTGAAGCTAAAACTGGTTGTAACAAACTAGATGTTCCTCCTTATTTACACGTCATCTTTGAACTTTGTTGTTTTAAAATATTTAATTTATCATCTTGGCTAGGAATATGTCTTAATATATCTTCAACTAATTGAAAATAATCACTATTACGGTTAAGAGAATAATGAATCCATTGTCCTTTTCTCTTTTCTTTTACTAAGCCTGCATCTTTTAGTTTGCGTAGATGTTGGCTAATTGCAGGTTGCGTCATTTTGAATATATCAACCAATTCACATACACAAAAGGTTTTAATTTGAAGTAACCCTAATATTGAAAGACGTGTTTTATCACCTAATAACTTTAAAATGTTTGCACTTTCCTCCAAGGTTGTTGTTTTCATATTCAACCTCCAAAATAAATATATAAGCAAATACTTATATAGTATATCTATCATCATATTAATATTTCAACTAATTATTATTTCTTAAGTTGTTTTGTGAAAATATGTACAAACTAACATAGGCTTTCGTTTAACAAGTGTGTTTTCTAGAAGAAATAAGTTTTAAGAAAGTTGATAAACCCACCAACATCTCTTGTGTTGCCACATACACTCCACACACGTTGAGATAGTGGTATTGATGATAAGTAATAATAAATAATATGCCTTAAATGACTTAAATTAAGGTTTCCAGACTTTCGATCACATACCCGGGGTCTGGAAGCCTTATTTTTATATTGAAATTGTAATTCAGATTATTTAAGCATTGTTGGGATGAGACTTGATAACTGAATTATATTTTGAGAGGCTAAAAACTGCTGTTTAAAAATAGGGTGCCAGTGCAAGATTTAGTCAGCCATGGGGAAACAAAAGAGGAAGCAACGAAAAAGGCTATAGAACAATTTAAAATAAAAGAGTTTACCTCGTTATCCAAAAATACAATGCTTTTTAATTTACCTGCTCATTATTATTTAGGTGGCTTTACTTTTGTTTCTGTGATTGTAGGTCTATTACTAAGAGTTTTATAAATAATATTCCCATCTCTATTTCTGCTTGTATTGGCAAGCTCATTATTTTCATACGGAGTAGGATTTATGGGGTTATTCTTTGTTTACAAGATTATTGATGCGATTATATATATAAAAATAACTGTGAATTAAAGGAGGAGAAACCAATGACAATATCAGAAATAAATATTCATTTTTTTAGAATGATTAATGATTTAGGGAAAGAGTATTCAACGTTCAATCCCGTAATGATTTTCATTGCTGAATATATGGTCGTTTTCTTAGCATTAGCGGTTATCATTTATTGGTTAACTCGTAACAAGATAAATCGAATGATGGTTTTATGTGCAATGGTAACTTTTATCATGGCAGAATTGTTTGGGAAATTAGCAGGGATGATTCACTCCAATAACCAACCATTTGCCGAATTAACAAACGTTAATAAGCTAATTGAAAAAGCGGTGGACAATTCCTTTCCAAGTGACCACACGATGTTGTTCTTTTCATTTTGCGTGTCCTTTTGGCTGTTTAAGAGAGTTTGGGGATTTTTATGGCTCGTACTGGCTACTTTAGTTGGTGTTTCACGTATCTGGGTAGGAGTTCATTATCCAGCAGATGTTCTTGTAGGAGCTACAATTAGTGTTATTATTGCTATCATTGTTTATAAGGTAGTTCCAAAAATTAGCATCATTCATAAATTTATAGGAATGATTGAGAAAGGCGACCAGTTTGTTTTATCTGCATTATCGAAACAAAAGGAAACTAAATCAAAGGATGTTTAATAAATTTTTTTGAATAAGGAGAAACCTTTACAAAAGTGATCTCTCCTTAGAACAATCGAAAAATGGTAAATTCCACACTTTGTCTATATCCATCATTCTACATATGTTGAGCATGTTGTTTTTACAAATGTAGAGAATTAGATGGTTAATGTCTCTAAGGGTTTTCAGACATTTTTTCTGCTATATGTCTGGAAGCCCTTATTTTATTGAACTGCCCAGAAAGGATTAAGATTGAGTATACTAAGAAATGATGGACCACATTTCTAAGCTTCTTGTTGACTATAGTACAAATAATGGGAGTGACAGATATTCGACTATACTGTGCACAGAATGTCGGGTCGGTTCGCGCATCCTTTGATAATATCGATGATGAAAGGAGGTTATTTCATGGATTCGTTAAATAGGATGAATAAAGCATTGGCTTACATTGAAGAGCACCTTACGGAGGATATTGATTATCGTGAAGTAGCAAAAATTGCTCATTGCTCCGAGTATCATTTTAAAAGAATGTTTTCTTTTTTATCAGGAATTGGTTTGTCAGAATATATCCGAAGAAGGAGATTAACGCTGGCTGCCCTTGATTTAAAAGATACAAATTTGAGGATCATCGATGTTGCTGTCAAATATGGTTATGATTCAGCGGATTCATTCTCCCGTGCTTTTCATTCGATCCATGGCATTCTTCCTTCTGAAGCTAGAGGTGAGAATGCACAGGTGAAAGCGTTTCCTAGAATGACCTTTCAATTATCAATTAAAGGAGGATGCGAAATGAATTATCGCATTGTGGAGAAAGGACCTTTTAAGGTAGTCGGATTTAAGAAGAGAGTTCCCATTGTTTTTGAAGGTGTCAATCCAGAGATTGCAAAAATGACTGAACTTTTAACCCCTGAGGTTGTTAAACAATTAAAAGCACTTTCCAATGTAGAACCAACAGGGATTATTAGTGCATCGGTTAACTTCTCTGAAGGAAGAATGGAAGAAAAAGGGATGCTCGATCATTATATCGGTGTAGCAACTTCAAGTGATAAAATAGGAAAATTCGATGTATTGAAAGTAGAAGCTGGTACATGGGCCGTTTTCGAATCTATTGGACCATTCCCGGAAACACTCCAAAATGTATGGGGAAGGATATACTCAGAGTGGTTTCCATCTTCAGGATATGAAGCAGTTGAAGGTCCTGAAATTTTGTGGAACGAAAGTCCAGACACTGGAAATCCGAAGTATCGAAGCGAAATATGGATTCCAGTAAAGAAAAAAGCCTAATAACGAAATTGGTGATAATAATTGAGGGCGCTCTATGATAAAGTGCCCTTTTTTTCGTGTGTGCCCGTGGGGGTGTAGTCTATGGGGGGAAAGTCCCAAGCATGAAGGCGGTAGTTATCGTTAGTTGTTACATTATATTTTTTTCACTTCATTCAGCTCCTAGATATCTGTGTATTTGTAACCGGTTACTGATAGTTTACCTAAACTGTTTTTGATAACTTGGTATGTCAACACTAAACTAGACAACTTTTTTAAGGTGTTCATTTTTATATTCAATAGGGCTTAAATACCCAAGTGTTCCGTGAATTCTGATATGATTAAACCAATGAACATAATCATCTAATTCT
>NZ_JAAFZF010000055.1:0-17186 GCF_010614825.1 Neobacillus sedimentimangrovi | reverse complement strand
ACGCTCCTCCATTTTTATCACCTGACAGCCTTTTAATCCTGGGATATTCATGATAGAATTCATAGTACACGCAACTCCATTCTTTTTGCTTGTTTCTGGACAATTCAAGTATAAAAGAATGACGGGGTTGCGTGTCTTTTTTTTGACCAAAATTGTATGAAAACCCCAACATTTATTATAGAGCCTGATTTTAATATTACTCCCCAAATACATCACTTATAAAAAGAACCAGGCCACAAGGAGCCTGGTTTAAAAATTCATTTTAGACATTTGCAGGTTCAAATGTTTTACAATCAGTTTCCCAGCTATTTTCAGCTGTCTTTCCTTTGTGGCTGACAACATAGATTCGGTCAGCGGCACATTTGTTCCCTTCTGCCCAATACGTACAGTTATTTACTTCACATAAAACATCTTGTGCCATGTCGTATCACTCCTTAAAGTATTCGTAATACAATCATAGCATTGGTAGATGGCGGGATTTGTATGCCAGTAAATGTAAGGGAAAAAAGTAGAAAAATGGGAAAGCTTCCACAAATTATGATTCATTTAATGCCTTTTCTAATGTTTTAAGGTTTTTATTCATTAAAGTAAAATAATTTTCCTTATTTTTAATGTCCTCTTTTGTTAATATTCCCAGATTGTGAATCGGTAAGGCACGGGCACCTATTTCTTTTTGGACGATCTTTCCAAGTTTGGATTGAACATTTTGTTCAAAAAGCATGTAATGGATGCCTTCTCGTTCAGCTAAAGAAATAATTTTTTCCAACTCCTTTTGGGTTGGTTCATTAGTAGTGGATAAACCGGTAATGCTGATTTGTTCAAGTCCGTAGCGGGTTTCCCAATAACTAAATGCGGCATGTGTAACAATCATCTTTTTATGTTTGGCTTTAGAAATCGTATTTTCAAATTCTTGATTTAATTGATCGAGTTCAGAGACAAGTACCTCAAAATTTTTCTTGAAATCATCTTTTTTCTGCGGCATTTTTTTCACTAAGTGATCGTAAATCACCGCCGCTAATTCTTTAGAATAGACGGGGTCAAGCCATATATGTGGATTTACATTCCCGTGATGATGATGATCTTCTTCCTCTTCATGAGCATGGTTATCTGCAGGCAGATCCAAACCATCAGTTACTGGGACGATCGTAACATGTTCATTTTTTAGAGACTTCTCTGCTTTTTCAGCAAATCCTTCTAGACCAAGACCGATATAAAAAAATAAATCTGAATCGGCAAGCTTTATCATATCTTTTTGCGTAGGTTCAAAGGTATGCTCATCGGCACCAGGAGGATAAATGGTTTCAACAGTCACGAACTTTCCGCCAATTCGCTCCGCGAAATATTGAAGAGGATAGACCGTTGTATAAATAGCTAGTTGATCCTTCTTTTTTGGTGATGGGTCTTTTTCATTGGAACAGGCAGACAGAACAAGAACCATCGGTAATATGAAAGTAAAAAGTATTTTTTTCATAATAACTCCTTCTTATAAATCGTATTTATTACGATTTGTATTCAAAAAAAATTTAGCTAATACGTAACGATTCCGATTTCCTTAAGTATCTTACAAGAATTTTGTTACTAATGCAAGTATAAAAATTGTTTTTCATAACCGATCTTGTGTATTCTAAATAAAAGAAAAAATGAAAAAGATGTGATGAAACTTGAAAAGCCCATCATTACTTCAGGAGATACTTGAATTTAATGATAAATTTGTTGAAAACCGAAATTATGAAAAATATGAAACAACAAAATATCCCAATAAAGAAATGGTTATTCTTACCTGCATGGATACTCGACTTCTCGAATTATTGCCGAAAGCATTAAATCTTGGAAATGGTGATGCAAAGATTGTAAAAAATGCTGGGGCTCTTGTTGCCCATCCATTTGGAAGTATCATGCGAAGCATTTTGATTGCGGTATATCAATTACAGGCAAAAGAAATATTAGTCATTGCCCATCATGATTGTGGTATGTGTGGACTAAAAGCGGATCCTGTAATTGACAGTATGTTGGAACGAGGAATTCCCCAAGAAACTCTTGATACACTAAATTATTCAGGATTGGACATTAAAAACTGGCTACATGGATTTGAAAGTGTACAAGATAGTGTGAAGCACAGTGTAAACACGATAAAAAATCATCCTCTAATGCCAGAGGGAGTTCCTGTGCATGGATTGGTCATTGATCCGAAAACGGGGAAACTAGACCTTATTGTTGATGGGTATCAGAACTAACTTGCTTTCTTTTATCCCATGTATCCGGTACAGGATCTATGCCGCCTGGATGGAATGGGTGGCATTTTAATATTCGCTTAAGGGTTAAGTATCCGCCCTTAAGTACTCCAAATCGTTTAATGGCTTCTAAACTATAATGAGAACAAGTTGGATAAAAGCGACATGTCGGTGGCTTGAGTGGTGATATGGCGGTTTGATAAAAACGAATCAGGATCAGCAACATTTTTTTTAGCATGAAACTTTCTCCATTCAATGGTTTTGGTTTTATTAATTTGAACATACATTGTTTCATTTAAAATGGCAATGTTTTTAAGTTGATGAAAATACTCGGAATTTATAGTATGATGAAAAGGTAGATTGAAAAAGGAGTGATACTTAATGCCTTCAGTTGAAAGTTTTGAATTGGATCATAACGCCGTAAAAGCACCTTATGTCCGCCATTGCGGTGTTCATAAGGTAGGAAGTGATGGCGTTGTTAATAAATATGATATTCGTTTTTGTCAGCCAAATAAACAGGCGATGAAACCTGATGCGATCCATACACTGGAACATTTGCTTGCATTCAATATTAGAAAGCATGCGGAGAAATATGATCACTTTGATATCATTGATATCTCACCAATGGGATGTCAAACTGGTTATTATCTTGTAGTAAGTGGGGAACCGACTGTTGAAGAAATCATTGATCTTTTGGAAGACACAATGAAAGATGCGTTGGAAATTACTGAGGTTCCTGCTGCAAATGAAAGACAATGTGGTCAAGCCAAACTACATGATTTAGAAGGTGCCAAACGATTAATGCGTTACTGGCTCGAACATAGCAAGGAAGACTTAAAGCAAGTCTTTGCATAATAGGGAAAAGGGGCTGTTCAGAAAATCGTTGATTTGATTTCTGAAAGCCCCTTTTTTCATGATTTATTCGTTTCATCCTCTTCTTGGCTGATATAAGGATTATTATCAATTGGATCAACGGTATGTTTATAGGAATAGGCTTTTGAAGTGGTGATAACAGCCAATAATAGGACAATGATGACAATAATAATTGACACGACCATTACTGTATGCAATATTTTCTCCCCCTTCGCACCCATATTGTAACATGTTCTGTTATAAAAAAGGGAACTGATTCATTTCAGTTCCCCTCTTTGATATGTATAATTAATGAATATTTCTTGGATAATAGGTATTTCCACGCTGTTGGACATATTGTTCTTGGGAAAATTTCCCTTTTAGACTTTCGATTAAATACAGTCCCATTAAATCATATAATTCTTGCTTATCCATATCATGGATAAGAGCTAACAAATCTTCATATGACATTTCTTCTAAAAAGGCAAAGGCCAGCATGTCAATGTCTTCCTCATCACCAGTAAGCTTGTTTCTATACATTTCATATAACTCATCGACCAATTTCATACTAACACCTCCAAAAATGTTTATTCGTTTATTTAGTCAATTCCCTTAATAGATTAAAATCATCCACTTTATTAAATTGACTGAAAAGTCTGTTATTTATTGTTAATAATTATATCGCATTCATTTCAAAAAAATGTATCGAAATTTGGTAGAGAATAAATTATTTCTTTTTTGTGGATTCTAACCATAAAAGGGGATGAAATAATGGAGAATGGAAAGAAAACGTATTATATTGATGTTGGAACAGGAGAAATTTCACAAAGTGCCACTGCGTCTACATGGAGTTTTAAAATACAAGCGACTGATGAAGAAATTACCCAGCTGCGGGAATTATTTGATCAAAACTATTCAACCGAGTGGAAAAACTTTTTCCGAGCTCATGTTCCTTATGTACAATATCATTATGACCGTGAAAATGATGAGTATGACAGTAGGATTCAACAAATTTATAGCATGATTTACCGTCTTGGAGATCAAGAAGCAAAAAATCATATTGAAAGCATGAATATATTACCAAATACTGAGTTAACTGATTAAGGAAAATCTTAGCCACAAGATTTTCCTTTTTTCGTTATAATAAAAGTATGATTTGAAAAAAGGCGGGCAAAGAGATGATTCAATTTTTCGATGAAAAAGGGAATAGAGTGGAGCTTTCTTTTTCTCGGAATGCTTTTGGTGTGGAACCAAAACATGTTTTAGTTCTCTGTAAATTACAAGAGGACTGGGTTCTGACCAGACATAAAGAACGAGGGCTGGAATTTCCAGGCGGTAAGCGGGAAAAAGGAGAAACGCTGGAGGAAGCGGCAAGACGTGAAGTTTATGAGGAAATAGGCGCCGTGCTTGGAGATGTAAGATATTTGGCGGAATATAAAGTGTCTGAAAGAAACGGGTATTTTGTAAAAGCAGTTTTTTTAGCAGACGTCAAAAGGCTTGAAAGGACGGGAAATTATCATGAAACCCTCGGACCACATTTGATCAAGGGAGACCTGTTACAATTGCGTTTTGGCAAGGAGTTTAGCTTTATTATGAAGGATCGGGTAGTAGGGGAATGTATAAAATTCATTGAAAATATAATGGAATATTAAAGATGGAACCATTCAAGGCGGGATATTTTTTCCCGCCTTTTTTGACTAGTCAGATGTTAGAAATAATTGAGATCCCAAATAAACAGCCATCCCCCAGATGATAAAAGCGGAAATTTGATTGATCCGTTTTAGCAGTTTTCCATTGGTATCAATTTGGCCGATCTTTTTTCCGGTAATAGCTAAGCTAAAAAACCAAACCCATGAAACTAGAATGCAGGCAATTGAAAAAATCCATTTATCAACCCCTGAATAGACCAGAGAGCTGGTACCGATCAAACCGATGGTATCCATAATTGCATGTGGATTGAATAGGGAGACAGAAGCAGCAAATAAAATTTGTTTACTAGGGGTAAAGCTCTCTGGATGATTGTTTAATTTAGGTGTATCTTTCCACATCAGCCAACCCATATAGGACAAGAAAAAAAATCCAACGATAAACATTAAAGTCCGCAACCATTCAATATGTAAAATGATAATGGAAACACCAGCTACCGCCATGGTGATCAAAAGTGTATCACAAATACCAGCTGTAATCACAGAAGGCAATGCGTATGTAAATTTCTTTTGTGTTGCTCCTTGATTAAACACAAAAACATTTTGGACACCTAAGGGCAAAATTAATCCTAAGGCAAGGATGATTCCATGAATAAATGGTTCCATTATTTTTCTTCTCCTGTTCTTTTATAGAATAATGAAAAATGATTTATATTTCTTTATCAAATTGGAATAAGATTGTTGATATTAATTGGCAATTAATTTTGAAAGAATTTGAAAACCAGTCAATTTTTCATAAATCTTAACATTATTACAGAAAACAACAAGATCTGATTTAATCATTTTGATAATGTTTTGATTAAAAAATTAACCTTATTAAGAAAATACTATTATTTTTTATACTTGGGTTATATGAGATTTTCCGGCTAAAAAGATTTTAAGATGTAAAGTAAAAAGGAGCGTTTGGTATTTGATATAAAAGAGTAGAACTCACTTATTTTATAGACGAAAAGAACAAGAAGGTAGAATAGTATCACAAAATTCTATGAAATCAAATAGAAAATACTACCAAAGTAACTATGAAATAATAGTCAGAATTGTTAAACTGTTAATAGCATCATGGGTTAGCTTCAATTTAATCCTACTAGGAGGGAGTAAAAATGGAGCGAAAAGTAAGTTTAATTCCGTATCAAGTCATTGAACAAGTAGAAAAGGCCAATGAAGTTCCCAAAGGAGTAGAAATGATTCAGGCTCCAAAAATTTGGGAGAAAACAAAAGGAAGAGGAATAACAGTTGCCATCTTGGATACTGGATGTGATTTGTTCCATCCCGACTTAAAAGAGCAAATTGTGGGCGGAAGAAATTTTACAGACGATGATAACGGGAACCCTGATGTCTTCCAGGATTACAATGGCCATGGTACCCATGTTGCTGGAACAATTGCTGCAAAGCAAAACGATAATGGTGTTGTTGGTGTAGCCCCTGAAGCAAAATTGCTTATTATTAAGGTGCTGAATAAAAAGGGGACTGGCCAATATGAATGGATCATAAATGGAATTAATTATGCCATCGAACAAAAAGTGGATATCATTTCTATGTCCCTTGGCGGTCCAGTAGATGTTCCTGAACTGCATGAAGCCATTCAAAAAGCTGTTCAAAACAATATTCTAGTCGTCTGTGCTGCAGGTAATGAAGGGGATGGCAATGATTCAACAGACGAATTTGCTTATCCGGGTTCTTATAATGAAGTGATAAGCGTAGGTGCCATTGGCTTAGAAAGAAACTCCTCGTGGTTTACTAATTCCAATAATGAAGTAGACGTAGTGGCTCCAGGAGAGAAAATTTTATCCACTTACTTAGATGGTAAATATGCGACTTTAAGTGGAACTTCTATGGCCACACCTCATGTGTCCGGAGCATTAGCATTGATAAAAGTACTAGCGAATGAAAGTTTTGAACGGAATCTATCTGAGTCTGAACTTTATGCCCAATTAATAAAAAGAACGGTGCCATTAGGAAATTCACCAAAACTTGAAGGCAATGGATTAATTTATCTAACGGTAACAGATTACTTGTCAGATATCTTTAATCAGCAATTGAATCTTGAAAAAGTGAATATATAACAAAGAAAATTTAGTTCAAGTCTTTTGAACAAAGAAGGTGTCCCCCAAGATATGATTAATAGGGGGGCACTTTTTTATTTACTTTGAACATTGCCTATGCTTTCCGTTTTAGAAGTTTGGTTTTCCACCTTTATGATCAGTTAACCTAAATCGTCTTCACCTGGAAAAAACTTAATTAACTGAAAATGGGAGCAGTTATTGACTATGAATTTGATTATTGATACTATTTTCTCTATTAATTTATTAACTATTTTCCTTGTATATGTTCAAGAATATGGCTTGAACGTCTCTACCGGGCTGCCGTAAATAGCCTGTCTACAAGGGGCAATGATTAGTGTTATAAGACTTTTTATTGGCCTTTGCAGAATAATCCTCCGGCAGTCAACCGGGGGATTTTTTTTCATTTTAATTGATTCGGAGGGCACATCATGAAAAACTTCTTTCAATTTTCCGAACGGAACACAACATTAAAGCAGGAAAGTATAGCAGGAATAACAACTTTTCTTTCAATGGCTTATATTCTCGTTGTAAACCCGGTTATCTTAAGTCAAACCGGGATGGATAAAGGAGCATTATTCACAGCAACTGCTTTATCTGCCATTATAGGCTCTCTCCTTATAGGGGTGTTGGCTAATTATCCGATTGGGATTGCTCCAAGTATGGGAATTAATGCATTTTTTACTTTTACTGTCTGTATCGGTATGAAAATACCGTGGGAAACGGCATTGGCTGGAGTTTTTATTGCTGGTGTATTATTCATGATACTAAGCTTATTAAAAATCCGGGAAAAGATTATTAATGTAATTCCCCAAGATTTAAAACATGCCATTGCAGGAGGAATTGGCTTTTTCGTTGCCTTCATTGGTTTAAAAAATGCTGGTATTGTAACTTCAGATGAATCTACATTTGTGGCTATTGGCAATCTAAAATCTGCACCAACATTACTAGCCATTGTTGGATTTATCATAACCATTATTCTATTAAATAAAGGAATAAGAGGTGGCATTTTTTACGGGATGGTGCTGTCAACCATGATCGGCATGGCATTTGGTATTATTAATACGCCACAAGCAATTATTGGAAAAATACCGAGCTTAGAACCTACTTTTGGTGTGGTTTTTGAGAACTTGGATGATATTTTTTCTCCAAAAATGCTGGCTGTTATTTTTACCTTTTTGTTTGTTGCCTTTTTTGATACAGCCGGTGCACTTATTGCCATTGCCAGTCAGGCAGGCTTAATGAAGAATAATGAAATTCCTAACGCAGGAAAAGCACTCCTAGCTGATTCGATGTCTACCGTAATTGGAGCTATTTTAGGTACATCTACCACTGCATCAATGGTGGAATCCTCTTCTGGAATTGCTGTTGGCGGTCGAACAGGCTTTACCTCCATTGTCATTTCGGTGTGCTTTATGATTTCATTATTTTTCTCGCCCGTTCTTTCCATTGTCACTCCTGAGGTTACAGCTCCAGCTCTTATTATTGTAGGTGCTATGATGGCAACTGAAATTAGCAAGATCCAATGGAGCAATTTAGCTATTGTTATACCAAGTTTTATTACAATTATTATGATGCCTTTGACTTTTAGTGTTGCTACAGGGATTGCACTTGGTTTCATTCTTTATCCAATAAGTATGATAGCAATGAAGAAAACAAGGGAAATCCACCCGATCATGTATGTTTTATGTATCACATTTATTGGATATTTTATTTATGTTTTTTAACGTAACCATAATTTGCTGTCAAAAGTTCAACACATGTTGAAAGTAAGGTATACCTATTCTGAAAAAGAGGCTGGGACCAAACCCTTCTCTGAAATGAAAAAAAGCCGGTGACATTTTACGACGAGTAAAATGTCACCGGCTTTAATGATTTTTGAATAAAAATAAGGACCATTTCTGATAAAATAAAGTTACCATACAAAATCTCATTAGCCCCCTAATGAATTTGGACACTCGATAAGGTGTTTTTTATAATCGAAGTGACCAAATGAAGGGGGCTTTTGATCTATATGAAACGAAGAAAACATTCGAAGGAATTTAAGCTACAAGTAGTGAAAGAAGCATTAGAAGTTGGAAATAAAGCATTGGTAGCTAGAAGATACGATCTTAGCCCGAATCTCGTGCAAAGATGGGTAAAAGCGTATGAAGAAGGACAGCTAGGCGAAGAAACGGTTAATTCCTCTTCAGCTGAAGTAAAAAGGCTGGAGGAGGAAAACGAACAGCTTAAGAAGCTATTAGGGGAAAAAGATTTAGAAATTGCGATTTTGCGTGATTTGATAAAAAAGAAGAACCCTCACTTACTGAAAGATTGGAAGTAGCCGAGCAGTGGATCGAGAAAGGATATCCGATTACGGAAGTGCTGGAGATTCTGGAAATCAATCGTTCGACCTACTATTATCAACAAAACGGAAAAGTCGAGGAGAAAACAGTAGGTGAGGGACGTCCAATCCCCGGCTACTCTCTGACGAAAATGGGTGAAAAAGTGCCAGACGAGCAAATCAAAGAATGGCTATCTGAGCTGGTCATGGGGGAAGGATTTGCTTACGGATACCGAAAGTTGACGATCTAGTTAAGAAGAGACCATCAGCTCATTATCAGTAAGAAAAAGGTTTATCGATTGTGTAAAGAGATGGATTTACTACGTCCACAGCGAAAGAAACAGATTTCTTATCCACGGAAACTCGCTCGGAATCGTATCATTACCGGTTCGAATCAGTTATGGGAAATGGATGTGAAATACGGATATATCGAAGGAGAAGAACGCTTTTTCTTTGTTTTATCGCTCATCGATGTATATGATCGTTCGGTGATTGATTACCAAATTGGACTGAGTTGTTCAGGAAGCGATGCCGTAAAGACGCTACAAAGAGCGTTATTCAAGCGTCAGCAATTTGAACAGACCAATAAACCTGTAATTCGTACAGACAACGGCCCACAATTTATTTCACAAGTCTTTGAAGCTGCCTGTGAGCAATTCGGAATCGAACATGAACGGATTCCGCCGCGGACACCGAATATGAATGCACATATTGAAGCCTTTCATCGCTTACTGGAGGAAGAATGTCTAGGAAGAATTGCGTTTGACAGTTTTGAAGAAGCCTATCAAGCTGTGATGGAGTATATGCAGTTTTATAACGAGCGAAGAATTCATTCGAGTATTCTCGATCTTCCACCGCATGAATTTTACAAAAAAACGCAAACGGAAGCGTTAGTCAACAAAGAAGTTCGTGTATAAGGCAAGAGGATTTCGTCCTCTTGCCAAGAAAAAACAAGAAATTTTAAGAATAACCTAAAATAAGAAAGGATGTGTCCAAAATTAGGGGGTCAATCCGAAATCTCATCAGAAAGAAGGGTCCTTATGTTTAAAAATTATAACATGAATCAATTAGTTTTGCCTTTAGATTTAGAAATAAAATTACAAAAAATGATATTGCCTTCCATGTCCATCATTTAGTTGAAAGTATCCCTGATGAAGCATTCAAACCATTTTTACGAAGTGAAGGCTGTCCTGCTTATCATCCACGTATGATGTTAAAAATCATTTTATGTGCCTATACCCAATCTGTCTTTTCGGGCCGTAAAATTGAGGCTCTTTTAAAAGATAGTATTCGCATGATGTGGTTGGCGCAAGGATATGAACCAAGTTATCGGACAATCAATCGTTTCCGTGTCCAACCGGAAGTAAAAGAATTAATTCGTCAATGTTTCGTTCAATTCCGTTGCCAATTAGTCCAAGAAAATTTGATAGACCAAGAAGCGATTTTTATCGATGGTACAAAAATTGAAGCAAATGCGAATAAATTTACGTTTGTCTGGAAGAAATCGATTGAGAAATATCATCAAAGTTTAATTTAAAAGTCAAATCAGCTATACAATGAGCTACTTGAGAACGAAATCATACCTGAAATTGAACGTGAAAGCAATGAGCAGTTATCATTGGAAGAACTCACCCAATTGGTTCAAAAAGTGGACGAGGTTGTAACCGAGTATGATAAACAAATTGAAACATCATCAGACGCTGCAGAACGAAAAGCCTTAATAAGTGAACGAAAATATCCAAAACAAGTGCGCAAACAATTGATCGATTTGATTACACGTAAACAGAAATACCAATGAGACTTTGAATTCTTTGGTACACGTAATAGCTATTCAAAAACAGACCCGGATGCGACATTTATGCGCATGAAAAACGGACAATTGAAAGCTGGTTACAATGTACAAATCGCAACGGAAGGCCAATATACGCTTGCCTATAGTTTATTTTCAAACCCGACAGATACACGTACGTTAATTCCATTTCTAGATGAGATTGAGCAGCATTATTTTGAGTTACCGACATACATTGTCGCCGACGCAGGTTATGGTAGTGAACAAAACTTTCATGATATCCTTTCAAACAGAAAACGAGAAGCACTTATTACGTATAACATGTATTTGAAGGAACAAAAGAAAAAGTACAAACAAAACAGGCAGTATGATAAAGAAACAGACACCTATACATGCCCTAATCAAAAACATCTTGAATTTCAATATCATTCTGTCCGTCATGATCGCACAGGATTTCAACGTAAATTCAAAATCTATGAGTGCGAAGATTGTTCGGGATGTCCATTCCGTTCATTATGTACAAAAGCGAAAGAAGGCAATAATCGAAAACTCATGGTGAATGAAAAATGGGAACAACAAAAAGAATATGTAAGAGCGAAGCTTTCAGAGGAGAAAACAAGTGCCATCTATCGAAAACGCAAAATCGATGTGGAACCAGTTTTTGGATTCTTGAAGGCTAATTTGCGTTTCACTCGATTTTCTGTACGAGGAAAATCGAAGGTAGAAAACGAAATGGGTCTCGTGTTAATGGCAGTGAATTTAAGAAAATTTACTGCCAACAACTAAGGAAATAGAAGAATTTACAAGCAAAAATAGAGAAAGATGAATTTAAGCACACTCAAATTCACCTTTCTCTATTATTTGAAGCTAGTTATGTCCCAGCCTCATTTAGAACTTGATAGAAATCGAAATAGAAGGATCGTTTCCATTTCCACTATCGCGTCCGTTAGTTCCATAAGGAATTGCTCTCGACCAACCAAAGCTATTTCTGTGATGAAAAAGGGATGTAGAGATTAAATTTAGACTAGATGATGATCGTAATTGGAATTTTGGGCATTCTCGAGAATTATCAATATGCAGAAAAAGTTTGTGATGATAATCCTGTATTGTGCGTTCGATGCATTGACCTATTCCGTAATGAAGTACACAAAAAGATAACAGATTTTTTATAGCTAACTGGAGTGGAATGATCGTGCGAGAAATGATATCGACAGGGAAGTAGCAAATTTTAAGATCACCAAAGTGAATTTAACGGAATTTTTGAAGGAAAATCGATTTCCGTCCCTTTATTTTCTAGATATATCCAAACGATTATAGAAATCTTGTTTTAGGAGGGATGGAAATGATCAAAACATTGGTTATTATGACGTATGTTGCTTACAAAACTTGGTGGAAGTATATTCATTGTGAAATCGTGGTCAGTTGGCTGGAATTCTTAGAAAATATTTAAGGGGATTTGCTATGTATTCTCGGCTTTTAGTCATTGCATATTCTTTACAATGAGGTGACTTTTTTATGCGCATTTATTTATCTATTATGTGTTTCGCAACATGTTCTAAACAAAAAACTACAGACCGGACCCCGTTGAATTAATAGGGTTCTGACTAATGAATTTTATGGATTTATAATAATTTTTTTATTTTTTTGTATTTTTTGTATTTTTTTGTATTTAATTCTTGTTTTTTGTTATTTTTATTTGGTAATATTTTCTTGAGGATATTTACCTAGGATAAATATCTACTAAAATATTACTAAGAAAGAGGGATATTATGAGAAACATAGTTAAAAAGTATTCCAGATTAGGGATGGCTGCGGCTATGGGAGTTGGAATATTTACTTTTTCCAACTTTACATAAGCCAGCGACGATAACATAGGTTTTAGTTTTACACTTAAACCTAATTATGAAAATAGCTATTCTGGTGAAAGATATCGACAAACTACTAATCCAAAAAATAAATGGAAAGTAAATCTAACATATTCATCTGAAGGTGTGGGAACAGTTGCAACTTTCTGGTTAGATAAATCGGGTACAAGAGTTTCAGATGTACATGATGTGGCACAAGGAAGTGGTGCCCACTATTATTCAGCATTTAGCACAGCAAACCAATCTAATGTAAGATTAGGTGCTGAAAACAATAACGCAAGCCCTAATAGCTATACAATAAGTGGTTATTGGGACGAAGAAACTGACTAATCTAAAAAAGGTCAAAAATGGTATTTTTTACCATTTTTGACCCCTTCAATTACAATTAATTAAAAACTAAAGAATTGAGTGAGGGTAATTGTTTAATAGTCATATTCAACGCATTGTAAGAAATAAGATTAATTTAACTGCTTTTATTATTATTTTACTATTACCTATGTTAGAAATTGTACAACTGTTAATTTATCAACAAAACTCTGAAGAGACTTTTCATCCTGCTTTTGCTTTCTTTTTATCAAGTTCTAGCATAGGACATGCACCACAAATATTATTACTATGGTTTTTACCAATATATTTTTTATTATTGGGGGCCGATGATGCAATTCAAGACTATAAAACAGGTTATCGTAATATTTTAATTAGCAAAATAGGTAAAAAAAGATACTTTTTAGAGAAACTGATTACATCTTTTTCTATATCCTCTATAGCTATGTTTATCACATTATTTGTTAACTTTATACTAGTGTCTATTATCTTTGCTAACGGAACTTTTTCAAAAGGATTAATGGAAATGGAGCTTGAGGGAAATAAACTCTTTAACTTTAGTATAGAACACCCTTTTATTGCAATTACTGTCTTTTCAGTAGTCAGTTGTATTCTAGCAGGTCTCGCTGGAACATTAGGAGTAAGTGCAAGTTTGTTTTTTCTTGATAGAAAATATGCATATGCCTCTTCATTTTTTATTTGGTTTTTATTAGTTTTAAATAAACAGTCACTTATTTACGTCTTTCAACCATTTACTGAGTATGGTTTTGATGTGATAATTCCTATCTTTTTATTAGCGATAGGTATCCTTATAACAATTCCTTTAATAGTATTTATTTATGGAGTAAGGTTCAATGAAGATTAAACGATCTATTATTATTATTATTACAATTCTCTTTTTTACTATTGTATGGTTTGTACAAAATTCAAATCAGCGTGATATCCCTATTCTCAAATCTACCAATCTATCTTTATATGATGTAATAGTTATTATGAATAACAGCGCATTCGGTTATAGCTCTATACAGGCGTATACTCTATTTTATACTGTACCTTTTATTATCTTTTTAAATCATTTCTTCTTACCTGAAAATTTGATTAATATTATAAGAGGGGCCGACAGGGAAAGGTTATATCTAAGAAGACTTACTAAAATTATGATAGTAGCTTTAATATTTTCTTTTATACATTCCGGAATAAATCTATTATTTACTAGTATATTCTTTGATTATTCTTTATTAAAAGAAATGAATTTTATACCAACTTGTCTTTTTAATACATTAGGGTTATTTTTATTTTACACTAGTGTTGGTTTGATGTATGAATTGATAAAAGATATAAGTAATTCCGTAGGTATCTCCTTTTTTCTTACAATTCTATTAATAAGTGGTTTATTCTTTTTTGAAAAATTAATAATGAACCAGACATGGGGTCCATTAAAGGATTTAGTAATATATAATAAAATGTTAGAAAAAAAATGGACGGTTACAGATTTATTATATACATATTTCAGACAATTTCTTATTGTTGGTTTCTTTTACTTAATTGGCTCCTTTGTGTATAAAAGAAAGGACTTTATTCAATGATAATAAATAGAAAATTTTTAATCTTTGTATTATTAACGATAATAATGCAGGGGATTTTGATAAGTAGGTTTAACTTAATTAATACTAATTTTCCTTTTTTGGATGGTATACCCATCACTTCTTCTCATGCATTAGAGTATAGATATTTGCTAAATTGGTATCTCCCGATTATTAGTATGAGTTTTTATTTTTCTGGATATTTAAGCGATCTTACAAGAATCCATGGTATAACTTTCTTTGTAAGAACCTATAGTAAGTCCAAATGGATAATAAAACAATATTTGTGTATGCTAATGATCCTTCTATTATTTACTATATTCCAAACAGTTATCTTTACTTTGCTTGGATTAGGTAAATCAACGTTTTCTACAACAAATTTCATAAAATCTCTATCTATCTATTTATTAACATTATTAACATTATTCAGCATACAAATTTTATTGGAATTGTATATAAAAACAAAAATTTCTCATTTGATTATTAATATATATATAGTTTCTTCAGTTTTAATGACAAATCAACTATATGGTTCATCCAAGCTTTTACAATACCTATTTTTACCGAACTATGGGATGGGGTTTAGGAACGGATTAAGCCAAATACCTGAATTTAAAATACATACAATTGATTATCTTATTGGTTTGTTTATTCTCCTTATAATTCAAACTGCTGTAATTTACCTTTCTGTTAATAAAATAAAGAAGATGGATTTACTATAAAGTGAGGGTTAAGAATGCTTCAAATTTGTAATTTAAGTAAAAAAATAAAAAATACATATGTTTTAAAAAATATTTCTTATACTTTTAAACCGGGCTATATTTACGGACTCTTCGGTAAAAATGGATCCGGTAAAACAATGCTACTTCGTACTTTAGCTGGATTAGTTATTCCTACTGAAGGTGAAGTTATAATTAATAATCAAGTATTACATAAAGATATATCTTTTCCCCCAAGCGTTGGAGTCATTATAGAAAATATGGAGTTATTGCCACAGTATGATGCTTATACCAATCTTTTTATTTTATCAAAGATAAAGAAAGTGGCCTCAAAACATGATATAGAAGAAGCTATAAAAAAAGTTGGACTAGATCCATTTTCTAAGTTAAAAGTAAAAAAATATTCTTTAGGAATGAAGCAAAGACTTAATATCGCACAAGCGATATTTGAAAAACCTGATATTCTCCTTTTGGACGAACCTACCAATGCGATTGACGATAAAGGAGTAGAATTAATTCACAATCTGCTTTTAGAAGAAAAGAAAAGAGGAGCTATTATAATAATTGCTAGCCATCTTAAAGAGGATATTGAATCCTTATGTGATTTTAGTTTGAAAATGAATGAAGGGAACTTAATTTATGAATAAATTTAAATGTACTATTTTTATTTTTATAGTAGTGATATGTTCATTAATTATCGCTTATCCTTATATTACTGATTTAATAAATAGTTATAAAAATATAGATCCAGAGGAAATGACTATAAAAAGTGGAGAATATATTGTGGGAGAGGATATTAATCAAGGGATTTATGATATAGAAGTAATAAGTGGGAAAATCAAATTTATGCAAAGAGAATTATCTATAAAAGATAAAATATTAGGTGTTAAACTTAATAATGGAGAACATGTTGAGGTAGAAGGAAAAGGTAGAGTGAAACTTTCTCCTGCAAATTTTGAAGCAATAGAAATGAGTAAATCAGGTCAATATGAAATTAATCATTCAGGATTTTATAAAATAGGATTACAGTTACCTGAGAGAGAATATATATTGAGTTATACCGGAAAAACAGAAAAAGAAAAACCTTTTGTTCAAATCTTATCATCTAATAATAGGGACGTTCTTAATACCTACGATTTCCAAGATAAAGAAAGTTATAAAGTTTTTCTTAAAAAAGGTGATATATTAGAGATTAACAAATGTTTATTTTTTGAATCTGATAGCATTGTAATTAATTTAAAACCTTTATAATTGACTATTTATCCGAAATATTTGATGAATAGCTGGTACTATTATCAAGAGCACTAAAAACATAACATAGACAAATTTAAATAGTCACAATGTACATATTTCCTAACAATCATTTTGATAACCAAGATTGCTGTTTCGTCAATAGAATTCAAATTGCACTATTGACTATATAATTATTAGTTATTAGGTTGATGATTCAAATCATCTGTAGTGTATCCTAGAAAGGGGCTGTCCGAAAAGTGGGTTTGGTACTGCACCCCAAAAGTTAGAGTTAAAATCTAACTTTTGGGGTGTTTTTTATGGCTAAATATAGTGAAGAATTTAAGCTGATGGTTGTACTAGAATATCTTAATGGTCCATTAGGTTGTGGATTACTTGCAAAGAAATATAAGCCACTAGCAGAATCACAGTTAAGACGATGGGTACGAGCTTATCAAGAATTTGGTCGAATTGGTTTGGCAGCCAAGAAAAATAAGCAGTTTT
>NZ_JAAFZF010000054.1:0-18027 GCF_010614825.1 Neobacillus sedimentimangrovi | reverse complement strand
TCTCGAGCTTGAAAGAGTACTATGACTTCTGCTGACTTCTGACTGCTCAGCTATCTATCACTAGATAGGTTACCAAGGTTACTTGGCGTGCCAGCCAGACCTCCCCGGGTAAGAGTGTAATCTTTCCTTCCATCCATCTGCTTCATTTACTCTGTATCACCTTCGGCAGAAAGGGCTTTGTTTTGTCATGCAAACTCACCCAGTGATACCTAGCCTCATATGAAGTTCGTGTTCCTCAGACCGGAAGTTTGCCGCTCGCTTCCTTCAGATTCCGCGTCACCACGGACACCCTTGCGTTAAGCTAACTGCTACTTCTGCCTTCGCAGCTCGGGACTTTCACCCTATAGATTACACCCATGCCGAGCGCACATGATATAAAGACGTGGATCACTTCCACGTCTTTTTTCTAATTTTATAAGGCTCCACATTGCTTTTCGATTTCGTTGACAAACAATTCCTGTATTTTTCTTGTTATTGATCCTGGCTCGCCATTCCCAACTACCTTTCCTTCCACTTCGATAATTGGCATGACTTCTGCCACTGTACTAGATAAAAACACCTCATCCGCCTCTGCCAATTCTTTAAGTGTAAAGGCCCGTTCATTAACTGGAATACCACTTGCAGAACAAAGTCCAAGAATCACATCTTTTGTGATCCCTTTTAGAATCAAATGATTGGATTCATGTGTAATTACTATCCCATTTTTCACCATAAAAATATTGGATGAACTGCCTTCAGTAACATTCTGGCCCCTGTGCTGAATCGCTTCAAAACAGCCATGTTCTACCGCTTTTTGCTTAGCTAAAATATTGCCAAGTAAATTCAAGCTCTTAATATCGCAGCGCAACCAGCGGATATCTTCGGTCAGAATGGTCTTCACGCCGGTTTGTAGCTCGTCCTTTGGTCTTGTCATCTCCCTTGTATAGGCAACTAAGGTTGGTTCAACATTCTCTTCCGGAAAAGCATGATTTCTGGGTGCCACCCCTCTTGTAATTTGCATATAAATAATGCCAAGACGGAGATTATTTTTTTCAACAAGCTCCAAAAGTAGGCTTTTTAATTGATCCATAGTATAAGGGAGTGACACGCCTATACTTTTTGTGCTTCTCTCGAAACGCTCCAAATGCTCTTGTAGTGTGAACATTTTTCCGTTATAAACTCGAATTACTTCATAAACCCCATCACCAAATTGATAACCGCGGTCCTCAATATCCATCTTAGCCTGATTTCGTTCTATCAATTTTCCATTTAAGATGGCAAATATCATTTTCTCCCATCCCCTTTTAATGTCATTTATTGAGCTAACTCATAAATAGCTTGAGCATAGATGGCCGTTGCTTTTAATAAATCTTCAATGAACATATATTCATCTTTTTGATGGGCAATATCCGGACGACCAGGGAATAGCGGTCCAAATGCCACACCCGATTTAAGTGACCGTGCATAGGTACCTCCACCAATTGCAATCAATTCTGCTTTCTCACCTGTTTGTTCTTCATACACTTTTTTCAATGTTTGAATGAGAAATTCTTTTTCATCCACATGGTGAGGTTTCGAATCAGAAAAATGATCAATGTAAAATCCTTCTGTCTCTAAAAGCGCATCCAACTTTGCCTTTGTTTGATCCATATTGTTTGTAACCGGATAACGACAAGTCATTCCAATTCGGCCACCTGATTCAGGTGTGTAAGAAAACTTCCCAGGATTGATTGTTAGGTCACCAGAAATATCGTCAGAGTACGCTACTCCAAGGTTTACTCCCCTAGAATCATCGTAGAAATATCGGGAAACAAATTGAAAATAGCGTGCTGCTTTTTTATCTAATGGTTGGTCTGCAAGAAATTTAGCCAGATAAAGACCAGCATTTCTTCCATTTCTTGGCTCCATTCCATGTGCAGATAATCCAATCACTTCTAACGTTATTTGTTCGTCATTTTTATAATAACTATATTCAAGTTCCTTCTGTTGCATGAACGTGATGAACTGTTTGATGACGTCCTCTTCATTATCCCCTACCATAATAATGGCACGTGCATGATCTGGAACCATATTGTATCTCTTTCCGGAAACAAAGCTTACGACCTTCACACTTGCATCAGATAAATCTTGCTCCATTTCCTTCTGGACCATATCCATATCTGCAATCCCTTTTTCCGCATTAATAATCGGGAAATCCGCATCCGGTGCAAAACCTAATGTTGGCATTTCTTCATGTTTGAAATAAGTATCCACACAGCGCCAACCACTTTCCTCATCAGTACCAATAATCATTCGAACCCGTTTATTTAACGGCAGCCCCAACTCCTTGACAATTTTCATTGCATAATAGGCTGCCATTGTCGGCCCCTTATCATCCAATGCGCCGCGAGCAAATATTTTTCCATCTCGGATTTCAGCAGCATATGGGTCACTAGACCAGCCATCACCTTCTGGTACTACGTCTACGTGACAAAGTATGCCGAGTAATTCTTCCCCCTCACCAAACTCGAGATGACCGGCTACGTTTTCTACGTTTTTTGGCAAAAATCCATCTCTTTCCCCAAGCTGTAGCATATAATCCAAAGCCTCTTTTACTCCTTTACCAAGTGGGGCATCTTCTGTAGCATTTTCTTCATCCAGTACACTTTTAATATGTAACAATTCCTGAGTGTCCTTGATGAGTGCCTCCTTACGCTTTAATACTTCCTGCATCCAATCAATTTTTTTCAACATCATTTCCCTCCTATTGAAGAACATATCTTAACAATAGCATTTCGTGGATTATTTTAGCAATTTTGCTTATTTGGGTTTTTTACTAAAAATTCAAATAATTTATCATAAATCAAACTTGACCCACCATACTCATTAGTAAGGAATAATCAAAGGAGGAGATTTACCGAACCAAATTAAAGTAAAACAGAGAAAATTTTGGAAACTTTGTTATATCGGTAGAAATTTTAAAAAATTGTGGGTACAATAAAGTTAGATGTATGACATCTAGATTCCACTTCCAGATTGATGAAAAGGAGATGTCTGCGGGGAAAAGAAGCTACATATTCTTGAAAATGATTCTTCAAAGAGACTGTCGGTAGAGGGATTACGCCAAAGGTTTGAAAAAAGGATAGGGAGTGGTTTTTTGAAACCTTCAACTAACCGAATGTTAAACCGTATCAAATGTATCTACATGTTTATTCGTGATAACGGTACAGTCACAACGCAAGAACTTGTAGAGGAATTTGGTATTACTCCTCGCACCATACAACGAGACTTAAATGTTTTAGCTTATAACGACTTGGTTTTCAGCCCAAGTCGTGGAAAATGGACAACAACAAGAAAGAAAGTAAAACTTTCCTCTTAAAAATGAAAAATAGACACAAGCAATCCATATGCAATTTCTTTGTTCTCTCCTAAAAAGAACATGATATAAATTTAAAAAGTTAAAGGAAGCCAATGTTTCTAGGCTTCCTTTTTTGTCTATTGGGATTGTCCTTGATTACTATATATCAGAGCTTGGGCAATGCCGGTAAAATATTCTGACTCCCTTATAATATGGTCTAACACAACCTTTGCTGTCGGATTATTACTTACAGCTTTACTATTTGTTTTAATTTGCTGACACAATTGTATAAATGCAAGGCTTTCTTGAAGACAATAGGAAACTAACTGCAGAACATGCTGGTACAGTTGGTTGGGAATATAGTAGCCTGAACGGATCACTGTTTCAATAAACCGGACCACCTGTTGATGTGTCTGGCTAAGGGCTGTTTCCCATTTTTTCAAAGCCTCCACAAATTCCTCCTCTAGTCCACTTACTAGTTCTCGGATTACTACCGTATGTTCCTCTTCCTGATGCTTCCAAAATTCTGCTTCATCCAATATTCGTAACGGCATTTGATGGCCGTAATAAAATTGCATCCCCATCCCTCCTAGTGATTTCTCTAAAATCTATGGGATAGGTAGACAAAATATTCATTACAGACAATTAGCGTCTACCGGACCCAGCATTGACTAATGTTCTCCATTTCGTTTTTCACCTTACAGATAATGGCCATTTGTTTTTTTAAAAATGATACAATGGTAAAAAATATTTTGGGGTTGGCTGTATGGATTTATTTAGAAATCAATATCTCAGAAAGATTGAGCTGAAACGAAATGATATTTCTTCTTATAATCACTACCCGTTTAACTTGCCATTTATAAAAAATTTTGAAGAGTTATCCTTTCATCCAAAAGTGACGTTTTTGATAGGTGAAAACGGAATGGGGAAATCAACATTACTGGAAGCCATCGCTATAGCATTAGGTTTTAATCCTGAAGGCGGATCGTTCAACTTCCATTTTTCAACCTATGATTCTCATTCTGTTCTAGGTGAATATTTAAAGGTGATCAAGGGGATCGATAGGCCCAAGGATGGTTTTTTCCTGAGGGCTGAAAGCTTTTATAATGTTGCTTCCAATATTGAGGAAATGGACCGTGAAGGCTTCGGCCCCCGTGTCATTGATTCTTTTGGTGGGGTTTCTCTCCATGAGCAATCGCATGGGGAGGCGTTTTTTGCGACATTTATCAATCGTTTTCGGGGAAATGGGATCTATATTTTGGACGAACCTGAAGCCGCTCTTTCGCCTTTACGGCAATTGTCCATGCTCACCCGAATTCACGACCTTGTTAACGAAAATTCACAATTTGTCATTGCTACTCACTCGCCAATTATTATGGCATATCCAGATGCTGTGATTTTTGAATTTACGGAGGAAGGAATTAGAGAGAGCAAACTGGAAGAAACGAGCCATTATCGGATTATGAAGCAGTTTTTCGACGATAGAAGCCGGATGATTCATCATTTGTTGAATGATTAACATGAAAAAAGCTCAGGAAAAGACTGAGCTTTTTTAGATAATATTTTTTCCATAAAAAATTTCGTCCATTTCAAACTTAATTCTTTCCGTAATCTCAATCCGTTCTTCTGGAGACAGTTTGTCTATTGTATAACCGAATAAATAGTTATTCAAATCAAACTCGCGAAGTTTACATTTCGTATGGAAAATATTTTCTTGATACACATTCACATCTATCATATCGAACATTTCAATAACATCGTCTGGGATGTAATTTTGAATTGAGCTAATTTCATGATCAATAAACAGTTTATTGCCATCTTTATCCCTAGTAAAGCCACGTACGCGGTAATCGATCGTCATTACATCCGTTTCAAATGAACGAATTAAATAATGCAGTGCCTTCAAAGGCGAAATTTCGCCACAGGTTGATACGTCGATATCAGCCCGGAACGTGCTAATCCCTTCATCTGGATGATACTCAGGGTATGTATGAACAGTTATATGGCTTTTATCTAGTTGCATGACCACCGATTCCATTAGCGGTCCTGGTGATTCCTCAAAAATATCTTTTGGGGCATTCTTGACAGGACCTTCAGATACAAGTAATGTCACACTCGCCCCGGCAGGTTCAAAATCTTGACTAGCAATATTTAATACATGTGCTCCAATAATATCCGCCACATTTTTTAAAATCTTTGTTAACCTCTCAGCACTATATTGCTCATCAATATATTGTAAATAGGCCTCCCGTTCTTCCCGTGTTTTCGTATAACAAATATCATACATATTAAAACTTAATGATTTCGTTAAGTTATTAAAGCCGTGTAATTCGATACGCTGCTCGTGTGTAAGCTTCATTAACTCTTCCCCCTACTCGAGTGTTCCCATTTCAAATTTCTTTAGTGAATATTAATAAGTTGCCCAGATTTCCTTTTTTTTATGGATCATTCAACATATTTCATCTCTTTACACGAATCACAACGTTCGAAAGACATTATGATGGAATATACCTCAACAATGCTAGAAGAAAAAATAAAAATCTAACTTATTTATAATAATTATAATTTAGTATTGATTTTAAAATTATAAATGTTATAATAAGAACAGATAAAACAAGAGGAGGAAAGAACATGACGCTTGAACAAGTACTAAATCAACAAATTGCAAACTGGAATGTATTATATACAAAATTACATCGCTATCACTGGTATGTGAAAGGACCTCATTTTTTTACATTACATGCTAAATTTGAAGAATTGTATGAGGAAGCAGCTGCTGTAATAGATGAGCTGGCAGAACAATTACTAGTCATTGGAGGAAGCCCGATTTCAACCTTGAAAGAATATATACAATATGCAACCATCAAGGAATCTACTGAAATGTTAACAGCGGAAGAAATGGTCCAAGCTGTAGTAAATGATTTTTCACAAATTGTTGCAGAGTTACAAGCTGGTATGGAAGTTGCGGAGCAGAACAATGATGAAGTTACTAGCGACATGTTTTTAGAATTAATCGAAAAACTAAACAAACACAACTGGATGTTAAAATCCTTTTTGAATGCTTAATGATTATAAAAAGGGACAAAGTCATTGAACTTTGTCCCTTTTTAAATTAAAGATAAGCAAATACTAGTTTCTTACGGTTAAAAAAAGATAAAGACTTAAAAACAAAACGAGCACACTATTTTATTCCTAAAATACGAACAGAAGGAAAAGACATAAATCTAGTCAAAGACCAGATTTATGTCTTGGAAGCTAACGAAACATTTGTCAAATTTTATTAATTAATAAGTTTAGGTCAATAACAGATGCTTGTTTACTTCACCTGATAATTTTTTAACTGTTTAATTTCTTCCTCGGTCAGTTCCCGATATTCCCCGAGCCCCAAAGATTCATCCAATTTCAATGGGCCCATGGAAATCCGCTGCAAATAAATAACCCTTTTGCCGACGGCTTGGAACATTCTCTTCACCTGATGGAATTTCCCCTCGGTTATCGTCAACTCGATGTCAGAACGGAGACCAGATTTTAATATTTTTAATTCGCCGGGCTTTGTCAAATACCCATCATCTAACACCACGCCTTTAGCGAAAGCTTGAACATCCTCCTCGGTTACCTCACCATCAATGACAGCAAAGTAAGTTTTTGGTACATGCTTTTTCGGCGATAGCAAACGATGGGCCAGTTGCCCGTCATTGGTTAACAGCAACAATCCTTCTGTATCTTTATCCAACCGACCTACTGGAAATGGTTTATATACTTGATCTTCCATTTCCAATAAATCAATGACTGTTTTCTCTTGATAATCCTCCGTTGCCGAGACGACTCCAGGAGGCTTGTTCATCATTAAATAAATCCATTCCTTATATTCAATTACTTCACCATATAGGGTGATAGTTTCTGTGTTGGGGTCCACATGCTGTTTAGCATCCCTAACAATGGTGTCATTCACTTTGACAGCACCGTCTTTTAAAAGTTGTTTGACTTCCTTGCGGCTGCCGTAGCCAAGATTGGAGAGCAATTTATCAATTCTCACTGGCTCGTCTCCTTCCAAAGATCTGTAATTTTTTCAACAAACGGTCGACCCTGTCACCAAATAACTTGCGGGCAAGACCAGATTTTAAGCCTAAGTAAAAATAAATGGCCGCCCCCACACTAGCGCTAAGACCAATAAGAATCACAGATTCAATCTTTGATTCAGGTGAGAGGAATAACAATGAAAGCTGATAAACGATTCCTGTGCCCGCCCACATAAAACCAACAAAAATGACAATAAGTAGACTTCTTCTTAATACAAGTCGAAAAGGATAGTGAGCAAATGACTTAATGACCATTAAATTGATTAATATCGCAGCAGCATATCCAAGCGTAGTAGCCAAAATTGCTCCTTTTGTTTCCATCATTTTAATCAACGGGATGTTTAAAGAGAGTTTAATCAATAACCCGACCAATAAGCTTAAAATCGTAAAGCGCTGTTCATTAATCCCTTGCAAAATAGCCGCTGTAACTGAATACAAAGAAAAGAGAATGGCAACTGGAGCATAGGCTCGCAACACTTCAGTCCCTACTATATCGTGCTGATAGAACGCAGTATAGACAGGTTCCGCCAATAAGGACAGACCTATGGAAGCTGGCAAAGTTAAATATAACAGCACTTGAAACGTTTGGTTGAGCTGATGGTTTAAACTCTTCCGATCCCCAGCAACAAATGCCTGTGTAATACTTGGGACAAGCGTTAATGAAAAGGCGGTGGCCAGTGACATTGGAATAATGACAATTTTGTGGGACTCAAAATTTAAAATTGAAAAGTAAGAATCTGCAACCTTCGCTTGGATTCCAATCTCAGCCATAGCCTTACTGAAAGTAATTTGGTCAACGGCTTGAAACAATGGATTAGCAATCCCGACTAACACAAATGGAGCGGAATAAAACAGAATTTCCTTGTAAATTTCTTTAAGAGAAATTTCTACTGTTCCTTTATCTTTTCGCAAAAGCTCATCCAGATATGGCTTTCGTTTATACCAATACCAAAATAAAACGAGTAAACCACCAATGGCTCCAACAAACGCAGCAAATGTCGCCACTGAAGCCGCCGTTACAATGTCACCTTTAAAAATTTTCAAGACAGCAAACGCTCCGATGAGCAAGAAAGCAATCCGGACAATTTGTTCAACAACCTGGGAAACAGCGGTAGGCCCCATCGATTGATGGCCTTGAAAAAATCCTCTAATTAAACTCATAAAAGGCACAATAATCAAAGCAAAACTAACCGCCCGCATTACTGTTGTTACATCTTTAATATTGGCGTCTTTATTTGTACTCATTTCCGCAAAAACAGGTGCTGCGAAATACATGATGAGAAAAGAAATCACACCAGTAGTAAGCATGACCACTAATCCGGATTTAAATAGCTTACGGCCAACAGCATATTCCTCAAGAGCATTATATTTAGATATAAATTTTGAAACAGCTAGCGGAATTCCCGCCGTTGCAATACTGATAAAAATGGTATAGGGAACATAAGAGTATTGGTAAAGGACCGTCCCCTCTCTCCCTACAATTTGGAAAAATGGAATGACGTAAATTAAACCAAGAATTTTGGAGAGTATCGTTCCAAATGTAAGGATAAAAGTTCCTCTTAAAAGCTTAGACTGCATAAAATCCCTTCCTGACTGAAGAATCCGCAAAAAACCATTACAGTTTTTTTCACACTATTGATAGTTTACAACTTCTTTTCCTGCTATGCTACTAACAACCAAATGAAATTTATGAAAAAATCGTTTATATTCGTCACAAAATGTTTATAATGAGGTGAATCTATTTAAAGTTGGTGGAAGTATGAATTATGATGTCATCGTGATTGGCGGCGGCCCATCAGGATTAATGGCAGCTATTGCTGCAGGCGAAAAAGGAGCAAAAGTCTTATTAATAGATAAAGGGAACAAACTTGGAAGAAAACTAGCCATTTCCGGTGGCGGTCGCTGCAATGTTACGAACAGGCTCCCTGTCGATGAATTAATTAAGCATATTCCCGGAAACGGCAAATTTTTGTATAGTGCATTTTCGATTTTTAATAATGAAGATATCATCCGATTTTTTGAGAAATTAGATATACAACTGAAAGAAGAGGATCATGGTCGGATGTTTCCGGTAACCGATAAAGCACAATCGGTGGTTGATGCTTTACTACATCAGCTGGATAAACTGCAGGTTAAGGTTATGACCGATGCACCCGTAGTTGACGTTCTTTATGAAAATGGATCTGTTTCCGGCGTTTTATTAAAGGATAAACAAATTTTCACTGCAAAATCCATCGTTATTGCTGTCGGTGGAAAATCGGTTCCCCACACAGGGTCTACCGGAGATGGTTATGCTTGGGCAAAAAAAGCCGGCCATACGATCACTGATTTGTTTCCTACCGAAGTACCAGTTACCTCGGATGAATCTTTCATTAAAAATAAAGTTTTACAAGGGTTATCACTCCGGGATATCGAATTAAGTGTGTTAAATCCAAAAGGAAAGCCGCTGATTACTCACCGCATGGACATGATTTTTACCCACTTCGGTATCAGCGGTCCTGCAGTACTCCGTTGCAGCCAGTTCGTCGTAAAAGCGCTAAAGAAATTTAATGTCACACATGTTGCGATGCTTATAGACGCCCTGCCGGATCGGAAGGAAGAGGAATTATTTCAAGAAATCGTAAAATTGGTAAAAGCCGAACCGAAAAAAAATCTTAAGAACATCCTTAAAGGCTTGCTCCCGGAACGATACTTGTTATTTTTATTAGATCAAAATGAGATAGACCCATCGGCTCAAGCCGGAACGATTTCGAAAGAAAAAATTCGTAGTTTTGTTAATAGTTGCAAGAACTTTCAATTCAAGGTGAACGGAACCCTCTCCATTGAAAAAGCGTTTGTAACTGGTGGCGGAGTTTCGGTAAAAGAAATTAATCCGAAAACAATGGAATCAAAACTAATGAACGGCTTATATTTTGCCGGTGAGATTTTAGATATTCATGGATACACCGGAGGTTACAATATTACCGCTGCTCTTGTAACGGGAAGATTAGCTGGAACAAATGCAGCTTTAACTGCCAAAAATAATAGGGCCTGACATTGAGCGTTAGGCCCTGTAAATAATCATTGCTGAAAAACAATAGATTTGTTCTTCCTCTTCATCCTCTTGAAATGCCGCTACATTGTATTTAATATCTAGCAAACTTTTTTCATCTAAACCTCTCAACCAGCGATTCATTTCTATCTCTAAATCCTTTTCATGCTCACGGTCAAATAGCTTTACTTGAATCATCTGTCTCTCCCTTTCCTTTTTTCTAACATTATGGACAGTTTTTTAGAAACTTAAAAGCGAAAGCACCCTGTATAGCGGTGTATGGCCTCCTCCCAAAAGCTTTCGCATTCGGTCATGCGATATTGATGCTACCGGAGCCTTTCTTGTGGTAGCCTTCCACTGAGATTAAGGAGAATACACGAAGAGACGGAAAGACGAATAGATGTTGACTTAAACTTAAGTTGTCTCACTGCTAGATTTTTCAAAGTCAAAAAAAAAAGACTCCAATTTGGAGTCTTATACCGTTTCGCCTTCCCATTCAAGCATTCCGCCGACCATGTTACGAACTTTATAGCCTTTATCCTGTAGATACTGGCAGACATTGCCGCTACGTGCACTGGAGCGACAAATAAAAATATATTCTTTGTCCTTATCAAAATAGTCAAGGTTATCTGGAATATCACTCATGCGAATATGCTTGGCTCCAGGAATCATTCCCATAGCCACTTCGTGATCTTCCCTTACATCCACCATCTCAAGCTTTTCCCCTGCTTCAAGCTTCTTTTTTAATTCTTCTGGTGTAATTGTTTTAATTTCTTCCATCTGATTCGTCCCCTTTTTAGAAAAACATCCCCTAAAAACTGGGGGATGTTTTCAAATAATTAGTTAGCTACAATATTCACCAATTTACCTGGAACAGTAATGACTTTGCGGACCGTTTTACCTTCGATTTGTTCTTTGATCCGCTCATCTTCCATTGCAATACCTTCTAATGTTTCTTTGTTGGCATCTTTTGAAACCATTAACTTAGCCTTTACTTTGCCATTAACCTGAACTACGATCTCAACTTCGTTATCAACTAACTTCGCTTCATCATAAGCAGGCCATGCTTCATAAGAAATTGTACCAGTATGACCTAGTTTTTCCCAAAGTTCTTCAGCAATATGTGGAGCAATCGGTGATAGTAGTTTCACGAAACCTTCCATGAAATGCTTCGGAAGAACGGTTGCTTTATAGGCTTCATTAATGAATACCATCATTTGTGAAATGGCAGTATTGAAGCGCAACCCTTCGTAGTCCTCGGTCACTTTCTTTACGGTTTGATGATACACTTTTTCAAGATTTGAACCATCTTCAACCGGTTGGATTTTCGGATTTAATTCTCCATTTTCCTCCACCATTAAACGCCAGATTCGGTCAAGGAATCGACGGGCTCCATCCAGTCCGTTCGTTGACCATGCAATGGATGCATCAAGAGGGCCCATGAACATTTCATATAGGCGCAAAGTATCGGCACCGTGAGATTTAATGATGTCATCAGGATTTACGACATTGCCTTTAGACTTACTCATTTTCTCATTGTTTTCACCAAGAATCATTCCTTGGTTAAATAGTTTTTGGAATGGTTCTTTCGTTGGCACTACCCCAATATCATATAGGAATTTATGCCAAAAGCGAGCGTATAGTAAATGAAGTACCGCATGTTCGGCACCACCGATATAAATATCAACCGGAAGCCAATGTTTTAATTTTTCCGGATCGGCTAATTGTTTATTATTTTTCGGATCAATATAGCGTAAGTAGTACCAGCAGCTTCCTGCCCATTGTGGCATTGTATTTGTTTCGCGGCGCCCTTTTTTACCAGTAATAGGGTCAACTACATTTACCCATTCTTCGATATTGGCTAATGGCGATTCACCAGTTCCTGAAGGTTTGATTTCCGTTGTTTTCGGAAGCATTAATGGGAGCTCTTCTTCAGGTACGCCTGTCATTGTGCCATCTTCCCAATGGATGATTGGAATTGGCTCACCCCAATACCGCTGACGGCTAAATAACCAATCACGAAGACGATAGGTTACTTTCTTTGTACCTATTCCTTTTTCTTCAAGCCAGGCAATCATTTTTTGAATGGCATCAGCTTTGTTTAGACCATTTAAGAAATCGGAATTCACATGTTCGCCATCACCAGTGTAAGCTTCTTTTTCTACATTGCCACCGGCTACGACTTCCTTAATTGGCAGGCCAAAAGTTTTTGCAAATTCATGGTCACGCTCATCATGGGCTGGTACCGCCATAATGGCCCCGGTTCCGTAGCTGACTAGAACATAATCTGCAATCCAGATCGGCATTTTTTCGCCATTAGCTGGATTGATAGCATAAGCACCTGTAAACACACCTGTTTTTTCTTTCGCAAGATCAGTCCGTTCAAGGTCGCTTTTTGATTTTATTTTATCTAAATATGCCTCGACCGCTGCCTTTTGTTCAGGAGTCGTAATTTTTTCTACTAAAGCATGCTCTGGGGCAAGCACGGCATATGTTGCTCCAAATAGTGTATCAGGACGAGTGGTGAATACAGTAAAAGTTTCATCATGCCCTTCGATTTGGAACGTCACCTCTGCCCCCTCAGAACGACCGATCCAGTTGCGTTGCATTTCCTTCAAACTTTCAGGCCAGTCAAGCTCTTCAAGGTCTTCAAGAAGGCGGTCCGCATAAGCGGTAATTTTTAAAACCCATTGTCTCATTGGACGGCGTTCAACCGGGTGGCCACCGCGCTCACTTTTTCCATCAATGACTTCTTCATTTGCCAGCACGGTACCAAGAGCCGGACACCAGTTCACTGGCACTTCATCCACATATGCAAGTCCTTTTTCCCAAAGCTTTAGAAAGATCCATTGTGTCCATTTGTAGTACTCTGGATCAGTTGTGTTAACTTCACGATCCCAGTCATAGGAGAATCCTAGTGACTTAATTTGTCTGCGAAAGGTTTCAATGTTTTTGGCTGTAAATTCTGCCGGGTCATTCCCCGTATCAAGTGCATATTGTTCAGCAGGGAGACCGAAGGCATCCCAACCCATTGGATGAAGTACATTATAACCCTGCATTCGCTTCATACGAGCAAGGATGTCAGTGGCTGTGTAACCTTCCGGGTGGCCGACGTGAAGGCCAGCCCCTGAAGGATATGGAAACATGTCTAAAGCGTAGAATTTTCGTTTGCCCGATTCTTCTTTTGTCTTAAACGTTTTTTCTTCTTCCCATTTCTTTTGCCATTTCTTTTCAATTTGCTGATGGTCGTAACTCATATTTAATCCTCCTAACTAGTAAAGCGAAAAGCGCCTTTGTCACTATAACAAGACACTTCGCCATTCGAATCGTATTTTTTTAAATTTGGCTGTATTCTCTTATCGTACTAGGTATGTTCTTTCGCCATCTACTACTGCAGGACAATCAATTACTCCTACAACGCTGCCACGTTCTAAGATGAGATACCTTTTTAGAGAATCCTCCATTAATTTGAAATACGGCAAAAAAATAAAAAACCTCTCATCCCAAATCAGGGACGAGAGGATTATATGTATCTTCCCGCGGTACCACCCACATTAGTGCATATGCACTCACTTCATTTTACCTTAACGCGGCAAACGGCAGACATTACTATCATTCATATCTGCAACTCCTAGGCGAGTTCATGACCTCCCCGGTTGACTTTCACCAGCCGTCAACTCTCTTTACACGGTTTTTAGTCACTACTACTCCTATTCAATGTTATTCGAATATCATTTTACGGTAATTGTATTAAATTTTCGAACAAGATGCAAGGGTCATATGCCTATTTTCATAACAAAGAAAAATAACACCCCATTACTTGAATACAAAAAAAGTATGGGTAAATTTCTTTATTCCCATACCTTAAAGATTTTATACGACCATACTTTTATCTTTTATTTGCTCTTTTACTTTAATACCGCGGTCATAGAAGAGTGTAGTTATGATTGCAACAATAAACAATCCCATTAGGATGGTAAATAATGCAGACATATTATATAGATCAACGACCATTCCACCTAATAACGGGCCTAACATCCTGCCACAGGTTGCGGTGCTATTAACAATCCCTTGATAAAAACCTTCTCTCCCTCCTGGAGAAAGTGCAAAAGCAATAGTTGGGACTGCCGGCCAGATAAACATTTCGCCTATCGTTACAATTACCATAGCCGTCAAAAATCCTGTAAAAACTTCTGCTTTACTGGCAATGAAAAAGGATACAATGAAAAACGCGATTCCAATTAAGATTTGTACTTTCAATGAAATGGACAAATGCTTAAGTACACCATTTAAGAGCGGCTGAACAAGAACAATGAGTGCTCCATTGACCGTCCAAAGGAAACTATATTGTGTCAATGATATATGGACATCTTGCATATAAGAAGCAATTGTTGTTGTCCATTGGACATAAGCAACCCAACATAACAGATATCCTAGGCAAAGAATTAACAGCGCCTGTAGATTTGCCCTATTTGTAACAGTCACCGATTTGTTCTTGACAGCTTGCTGATTAGATGATTTGACCGTTATTCTTCGATAACCAAAAACAGCGATGAATAAAAATAAAACATACATGACTGTATTAGCTAGGAAAATGAGTTGAAAGGAATATTCTGCCACTATACCTCCCAGTGCAGATCCAATGGCCACTCCAACATTTTGTGCAACATAGAGCGCATTGAACGACTTTCGGCCACCCTCTTTCCACACTGATCCCGCCATCGCGTACATCGCTGGAAAAATAATCCCTGTTCCAACGCCGACAATGGTTAGAAATATAACATAGGTCGGCCAGCCGTGCCAGAAGGTTAATCCGATTAAAGCAGTCAACGAAATAGCTATACCGAGTAATATAGATTTATATCCTCCGATTTTGTCAAAAAGATTTCCTCCAACAAGGTTTCCGATAACGGTGGCACCAGCATTAAGCATTAAAACAATTCCGGCAACCGATAAGGATTTCCCTAAATGGTCGTGAATATAGATAGTGTTTAAAGGCCATAAAAAAGAAGAGCCAATCACATTCACTGCCATCCCAATAATTAATAGCCATAAGGCACGTGGCATGAACAACGCTCCTTTTGAAAAAAATATTTCGATACCCTAGGTAATTTTAGAGCTTTTCTGGTAAAAGTGCAATCATTTTCATTTGCCATTTTTCGTAAAAAGATTAGAGTTTTGCATCCCACTAATATTGATGATTATTCTGTATAACTCAACATTTTTACCGTAAAAAAGAATCTCTCAACTTTAGTGTTGAGAGATTTTTAGTGATTTTAAGATGATTGATCCTGTTCTTGGTGCATTTTTGATTTAACCGGCTGCCCACCTGTTTTCTCATATTTCTTTTTGGCTTGCTTAATAAGATCAATATCCTGTCCTAGTTCAATATCTTGATTATTGATCCCATTCCGGTTTTTCTGTTCAGGGTTTTGCTTTTTAGAACGTTTTTTCATTATTGTTCTCCTCCTCTAGTGCCCTGTAAGATCATATTGTTCTGCATCTGTTGAATCTGCAGGCGCATTCTGTGAAGCTGTTCTCTTTGCTGCCCATTAGCACTATGAGCCATTGTTGCAATATCCTGATAAGTTTGCTCTAGCCTCTGCAAAGCCTCAATATAATCATTTTCATTGTAATGCTCTTGCATACTGCTCTGTTTGTATTGCTCTTCTGCAAAGCGAATTGTTTCTTCTACCTGCTGTGATAAAGTTTCCATCGAAGCACGAGTAGCCATGAAAGTACCCCCTTCTTGATGTGGCACCAATTAATGAAGCATAATGCTTCACTTCTTAGTCTGTTCTCCAATTTTCTTCGTATAACAATGAACACGTTGATAATTACTGGCAATCATGCGTGAAATAATTAGTTGGAGAAGCACTTATTTTCATGTAAAATATTTTTTATGCAAATTTTTATAAAGGAGGTTTTCTGACATGCTTCAGACAAACCCTTTTCCATATGCATCAGATGATAAACGTTATCACACTTGGAATTACCATCTTCGCCAACAATTCGGCCATAAAGTATTTAAAGTTGCCTTGGATGGTGGATTTGATTGTCCAAATCGTGATGGTACGGTGGCTTATGGAGGTTGTACTTTCTGCAGTGCCGCAGGTTCCGGTGATTTTGCTGGTAGCCGTAACGACAGCCTTGAAAAACAATTTCATGACATAAAAGAAAAAATGCATACGAAATGGAAAGACGGCAAATATATGGCCTATTTCCAAGCTTTTACCAATACCCATGCACCGGTCGAGGAATTACGTGAAAAATATGAAACAGTCCTTAGACAAGATGGAGTAGTCGGGTTATCAATCGCTACCCGTCCAGATTGTCTACCTGATGATGTCGTTGAATACTTGGCTGAATTAAATGAACGAACGTATCTTTGGGTAGAATTAGGACTTCAAACTGTCCATGAACAGACAGCAACCCTAATCAACCGAGCACATGATTTTCAATGCTATATTGATGGAGTAAACAAATTAAGAAAACATGGGATTCGAATTTGCTCCCATATTATCAACGGACTACCGCTTGAAAACTATGATATGATGATGGAAACGGCTAGAGAAGTTGCAAAATTGGATGTGCAAGGTATCAAAATTCACTTGTTGCATCTTCTCAAAGGAACACCAATGGTAAAGCAATACGAAAAAGGAATGCTTCAATTTCTTTCTCAAGAAGACTATGTAAACTTAGTATGTGACCAATTGGAAATTTTACCTCCGGAAATGATTGTTCATCGCATCACTGGTGATGGCCCAATCGATTTGATGATTGGACCAATGTGGAGCGTAAACAAGTGGGAAGTCTTAAACAGTATCGATGCAGAGTTAAAAAGAAGAGACAGTTGGCAAGGCAAATATTTTCAGGGGGAATCCAATAAACGATGAAAATGGATCGAATTCTACCGTTCGCACGGATTTTACTTGAAAAAGCTGTATCCTTAGGCGATATCGCGGTGGATGCAACCTTAGGCAATGGCCACGATACCGTTTTTCTAGCGGAACTTGTTGGGGATACAGGAAAGGTTTACGGTTTTGATGTGCAGGAACAAGCGGTTCTAGCAACCAAACAACGCTTAAATGACCATAATCTGATGGATCGGGCCATTCTATTTCATAACGGTCACGAAAAGGTAAGGGAATTGATACCTGCAGACCAACATGGCAAAGTCACTGGAGCCATTTTCAACCTTGGCTATCTCCCTGGAAGTGACAAAACGATTGTAACCCAACCGGAAACAACCATTTCCGCCATCAAGCAATTGCTAGAAATAATGGCTCCTGAAGGGATCATTGTCCTTGTTATCTATCACGGCCATGAAGGAGGAGCTATCGAACGAGATGCACTGCTTAAATATTGTCAGCAATTGGACCAAAAGAAAGCCCATGTCCTTCAATATCAATTCATTAATCAGCAAAATAATCCGCCATTTATCGTGGCAATTGAAAAAAGATAAACCAGGCAATAAAGTGTACCCTTTGTAAAGGACATTTTAAAAAAGCCTAGGCAACTTGTTGAAGCTGCTGTCTGTATTTTACAGGCGGCAGCTTTTTTAAATTCCACTGTCCACGATAATGATTGTAGTACGTCAT